>DATDSA010000001.1:0-13382 GCA_035291485.1 Patescibacteria group bacterium
CTTCCCCGCCGTAGGAGACACCGAGAGCGTACATCGCATCGGCCAATCCCATGATCCCCAGCCCGATCCGCCGCACCGCCAGCGCCGCTTCGCGGAGCTCGGGAACTTCCGGAACGTAGGCGTTCGCCTCCACCACATCGTCCAGAAAGATAGTCGAGAGCCGAATGGTTTCGGCCAGCTTTTCCCAATCAATCTTGCCGCGCGCGGTGAGATGCCGGGCCAGGTTGATGGAACCCAGACAGCAGTTCTCGTAGGGGCCGAGCCATTGTTCCCCGCAGGGATTGGTGGCCTCCAGCTGGTAGAGATGGGGAACAGGATTGTCGCGGTTGGCTGTATCCAAAAACAGGATTCCCGGCTCGCCGTTGTGGTGAGCCGCAGTAATAATTTCATTGAATAGCTCCGCCGCATCCACTTCCTGCCAGATCTTATCGCCGTGGGGGTTTATCAGCTCAAATTTCTCACCCCTATCCACCGCCTGCATGAACTCATCCGTCGCTCCGACCGAAATGTTGAAGTTGGAAATATCCCCCTCCTTCTCCTTGCAGTGAATAAAGAGCCGCACATCGGGATGGGAAACTTTGAGAACGGCCATGTTAGCACCGCGGCGGACGCCTCCCTGGGCAATCACTCCAAAAGAAGAGTCGTACGCTTTCAGAAAGCCGACCGGACCGGTGGAACGCCCCCCGGAGCGCTTCACAAAATCGCCCCGCGGCCGGAGGCTGGAAAAAGAAAAGCCGTTCCCGCCGCCGGTCTGTTGGATCAGGGCCGCCACCCGGAGAGTTGAGAAAATTCCTTGCGGTTCCCGCCCCAGGTCGTCCTTGATGGGCAGAACGAAGCAAGCCGCCAGCTGTCCCAGGGGAGTCCCCGCTCCCGTCCAGGTCGGGGAATTGGGCACGAAGAGAAAATCCGCCAGGAGTTTAAAGAAAACTTTGGCAGTCTTCTTTGGATCCTTCCCAAACTTCTTCTCGGGCGCCGCAATCCCGGCCGCCACCCTTTCAAAGGTCTGTCGAGGGGTCTCGATCGGATTTCCATCTTCCCCTTTCCGCACGTAGCGGCGGACAAAGACCTCGGCGGCGTTCTCCGACATTCCAAAATCCCGCTGCGCCAGAGAAATAGCAGATTTTAGGTCTAACGATTCTTGTGAAGGCATAACGAAAAAAACGGCCGGCAGTGTGTATATATCGTTTAACAAAAATCAAAAAGAAAAAACAATAGGTAAAGCAAAGAGAGGTGTTCCAGAAAGAATCAAGATTGCGAAAGCAAGGGCTTTTTCGAGAAAGCGCAGCGGAGCATGTCTGAGCCAGAGATCGTTTTTAATCCCGTGCTTTGAGAAAACGATTCTCGGTCCCGAGCAAAGTCGAGGGAGGCGAGTCGCGGAGCGAGAACTTGAAAAAGCCGAGCGAAGAAATCAACTGCGCTTGCGGCGCAGAAAGGCGGGGGCGTCGTACTCGTCCCCCTCCTCCTGCAGCTGCTTAATTTCCTCTTTGTCCTTGTCTCCCGTCATCGTTTCGGGAGAAGACAGGGAGAAACCGGTGGCGATCACGGTAATCCGAATCTCATCCTTCATCTCGTCGCTGATGGAAGCGCCAAAGATGATGTTGGCGTTGGGATCGGCCTCCTGCGAGATGACGCGCGCCGCTTCATCAACTTCATGCATCGACAGATCCGGTCCCCCGACAATGTTCATCAGAATTCCGGTCGCTCCCCGCACCGAGAATTCCAACAGCGGTGAAGTCACCGCCGATTTGGCGGCGGTGGCTGCCTTATCTTGGCCGCTGGCTTCGCCGATCCCCATCAGCGCCGAGCCGGCGTTGGTCATCACTGCCCGCACATCGGCAAAATCGACATTCACCAATCCCGGAATCACGATCAGATCCGAGATTCCCTGGACGGCTCTTCCCAGGATCGAATCCGCCAGCCGAAAGGCCTCCAGGATCGATGTTTCCCGTTCCACGATCTCCAAAAGCTTTTGGTTGGGAACGACGATCAGGGCATCCACCTTATCGTGGAGGGCCTGGATCCCGCGCACCGCATTTTCCATCCGCTTGGCTCCCTCGAACCCGAAGGGTTTGGTCACCACCCCCACCGTGAGAGCCCCGATCGATTTTGAAATTTCAGCGATAATCGGGGCGGCTCCGGTCCCGGTTCCCCCACCCATGCCACAAGTCACGAAAACCATGTCCGCTCCCTCCAAGCGGTTCCGGATCAAGTCGACGGATTCCTCTGCCGCTTTCTGCCCAATTTCGGGATCGCCGCCGGAACCCAATCCGCGGGTCAGCTTTTCTCCGATCTGAATTTTGTTGGGGACTTCCAGGGTAGAGAGGGCTTGGGAGTCGGTGTTGACCGCCAGAAACTCAACTCCGACGATCTTCTGGGAGCGCACCATTGAATTGAGAGCGTTGCCCCCGGCACCGCCCAGACCAACCACCTTGATATCGGCAACCTTTTCTATTTCCGGTTTGACTCTCATTTTTTGGCTTTTCTAAAAAATGCTAGGTCGTTTCTTCGGCCGTTATTCGGCTCGTGCGCCGAATCTAGGTCGTTTCTTCGGCCGTCCATCTTAAGGCAGGAACGATTTCACCCATTCTATCACCCGCCCAAATGCCTGTGAGATTTTTTTGGTGTCGATCATCGGCAGACTGATTCCCTCCCGAGGCTCGAATTCCGATCCGTAAATTACTAGTCCGATGGTGGTCGCATGGGCGGGAGTGGAAACCTCCTCGATCAACCCGGAAACGCCGGTAGGAGTTCCTACCCGCAGTGGCAACCGCAAAACTTTCTTCGCCAGGTCCTTCAGCCCGACCGTTTGCACCGCTCCTCCCGTCACCACCAATCCCGCTGGCAGGTTACCCTGTTGGCCGGAATTCTTTATCTCGAGCCCGACCATGCTAAAAATTTCAGACAGACGGGCTTCGACAATATTGGTAACCAGGGCGAGGGGAACCGACTGAACCTCCAAACCCAGCTCCGAGATGTCCGCCTCTTCGTGGTCGCTCCCGCTGGGCTTCAGCGAACCTTCCGAAAGCTTGACCTTAATCCGCTCGGCGTCCTCCAGAGAAACCCGCAGGCCCACCGCCAGATCGTTGGTGATGTTCTGACCGCCGATGGGAAGAACCGAAGAATAAACCGGGCTGCCGCTGGTAAAAACAACCACCTGGGTCGTTTCTCCCCCAATATCGACTAGGGTACAGCCGAGCTCCTTCTCGGTATCGGAGAGAACCGCTTCGGAAGAAGCCAATCCGCAAAACACCAGGTCTTCCACCTCTACTCCCACCTGCGAAACGCATTTCACGAGGTTGCGCATCACCGTGGTTGCTCCGGAGATGATGTTGGTCTCAACTTCCATCCGCACGCCGCTCATTCCCATCGGGTCCTTGACTCCCTCCTGAGAGTCCACGGTAAAACCGCGCGGCAGAACGTGAACGATCTCCCGAGAAGAAGGTAGAGAAACCGCCCGAGCTGCTTCGGTTACTCTCTCCACATCTTCCTCCGTGATCTCGGAACCTTCCCCGCCGACGGCGACCACTCCGTGCGAATTCAAAGAAGAGATGTGCTTGCCGTCCACGGAGACAAAGGCCGAGCGGACAGGATATCCCGCCATCCGCTCCGCTCCTTCTAAACTCTCGGAAATAGCCGCCACCGCCTCATCAATATCCACCACCACTCCCTTTCTGATGCCGCGGGAGGGAATAGTAGAAACACCGATCACCGAAATTTTCTTTTCGGGTGAGATCGAAGCGATTACGGTCGAAACCTTTGAGGAACCGACATCAATGCCGGTAACAATGTGCTCTTTAGCCATACAATCACTGTGATGATATCACAGTTTCACCACGGGCCGCGAAAAGCGCAGATCGACACTTTTCGGGGTCCGACCCCCTAATTTGAAGCGCTGCAAAATTTGGGTTAGCAGTTCCAACTGCTCCTCGATCACCCGGTCGGCACTCAGCCAAACGACGGTTCTTTTCAATCGCAGTTCGATTGTTTCCGAACGCAGATAGATGGCTTTCGTTTCCAATCCCTTCTGTGATACCAGATCCAGGGTTTGCAGATAACTGGAGATCCCTCGCCCATCGATCACCATTCCCACCGCCCCCTCGAAATCCTCCGAGATGGTGATCACCGGAAGCGCCTCCCCCGCCGCCGACCGGAACAGCAGGCCTTCATGGTCAACCAGGAATTGGTTTTTGCCCTTGTCCGCCACAATCGCGAGTGGTTTCCTTACGGAGACTTTAATCAGGAGGCGGTCCGGAAGCTTTTTTTCGATTAAGACCGTGTTGATCGTCAAAAAGTTTTCTTTTATTTCCTGTTCCACCTTCTCGGTGTTGAGAAAAAATATGCTGCGGGCGATAACTTCTTCGGAAATTCTTTGCCTAACCAAGGCCTCATCGGCCAACTGCTCAAATTCGAACTCCAGCGCTTTCACCTGAAATGTATCCGTCTTCAGAAAAAGGAAAAGGGAAAGAAGCGATAGAAATATGATCAGAACCATCGAGATCGGCCGGTAAGGGATGACCACCTGCCGAGGACCGAAAGGAACAGAAACCCGCGGTGAGCGCCGCAGCATCTGCAAACGCCGGCGCGGAAAAAAATTAATCATTCCCCCTAGTTTATAACAGTCGAATAATCTCAGAAGCGATCTGAGAAGCGGCGCGGGGGTTGATCAAACGGCGGGATTCCTGCGCTGCTTTTTGGTATTTCCGCAGATTGGCGAAAATATCATCCAGATTATGTTTGAGCGACCGGGAAGAAAGCTGCTCCTCTTCCAAAACCACGGCGGCGCCGATCTCCTCCAAAATCTGCGCGTTCCGGAACTGTTCTCGCCGCGATACCCAAGGGATCGGAATAAGGATCGCCGGTTTGCCCAGAGCGGCCAGTTCCGTGACGGTGTTGGCGCCTGCCCTCCCGATCACCACCGCCGTCGCCCGATAGACGGCGCCGATCTCATCCAATCCGAAATACTCCTGCAGGATGTAGCGATTCTGGAGTTTTCTCGGCAGTTGACTCTTAAGAATGGAGAGCTTCTGGTAGTCTTGAAATCTGGTTGAAGAGCCGGTCTGATGGATCAGGTTGTAGTTCTCCAAAAACTGCGATAGGACCCCTCGAACCGCTTCATTAACGATGTGCGATCCCTGTTTTCCCCCGGTGACATAGACCACCGGCCGATCATTATTGAAACGGAAGCGCTTGGTGCGTTCCTCAAAAACTTCCGGCCGAACCGGGTTGCCGGTGAGCACCGTCTTTCGGGAGGGAAAATACTTCAATGAGCTCTTCCAGGAGACAAAAATTCGCTGCGCAAACCGAGAGATGAAACGATTCGCCCAGCCAAAAACCACCGTCTGCTCGTGCGTCACCGCCGGGATCCGCAGGAAGTAGGAGGCCAGAACCACCGGAGCGGCCAGGTATCCTCCAAAGGAAACGACGACCCGGGGGCGGAGGCGGATCAGCAGGTACAGGGCGTGCAAAAAACCCCAAGGCAGTTTTATCAGCTCGCGCCAGGAGGAGCGGTAGAGCCGGCCGGTCTGGAGTTCAAAAAACGGAATTCCCAGGCGCGTGATGGTCTTAAATTCCACCGACTCGGTTATCTCCCCACTCAAGGAATAGCGGTGCCCGATCCAGAAAAATTGGAAATTTCCCCGCTCTCCAAGCGCTTCCATCACCGCGATCGCCGGGTCCTGGTGGCCCCCGGTGATAACGATTGGAATTGGTTTTTCTCGTTTTTTGTTCATCTTGCGAAACGGCCCGCAACGGTGTGCCGGCTCACATTCAAAAGCACCCCCATCGCCAGCAGCAAAACCAGGATCGAAGAACCCCCGTAGGAAACCAGCGGAAGGGTGATCCCGGTTAGAGGAAGGAGTCCCACCATTGCTCCTAAGTTTAAGATAGTTTGGATCGCAAGCCAAGCCGTGATGCCCGCCACCGCCACCCGCCCAAATTCATCCGGAGAACGCTCCGCGATGCGGAAACCCCGGAAAATCAGAAACGCGAAAACCAAGACGACCAGGGCCGCACCCAGAAAACCGAATTCTTCCCCGACGACCGCGAAAATGGCATCGGTCTGGATATCCGGGATGTAGCCGTATTTCTGGCGGGAACGGCCAATTCCCAACCCCCAAAATCCCCCCGAACCGAGGGTAATTTTGATCTGGCGGGTCTGGTATCCTGTTCCCTGCGGATCGGTATCGGGATGTAGGAAAACATCCCAACGCTCCCGAAAGGTTGAGCTCTGGAGCGCCAACCCCAATCCCCCCAACCCAAAAATGAGGAGGGTGAGCAGGATCTGGCGAAAGCTGGCCTTCGCGAAGAAAAAGCAGGCCAGACCGATGGCAGTGATAATGACCGCCGTCCCCAAATCCTTTTCCAGCACCACCAAACCCGCCACGACCACGGTCGGCCCAAAGAAGGACCGAAAAGAGGGGTTGCCCTGCCCCCGGCCGGACCGGGAACCGACCAGAAGGGTGGCGAGATAGAGAATCAGCGCTAGTTTCGCAAATTCCGAAGGCTGAAATCTGATCTCCTCCAAAATCGGTACCGAATCCGGAAGGTCGAGGGCAAACCAGCTCCGGGAACCGCGCACCTCTCGGCTGATCCCCAAAGGTACCAAGACCAGGACCAAGAAAAAAGCCGCCAGGATAAACAGCGGTAGGGCCAGCCTTTTTAGTTTCCGATAGTCCATTAGGTAGAGGACGGCAGCGCCCAGGGACCCCAGGACAATCCAGAGAATTTGGTTTTCCAGAAAATGGAATTGATTGCCGTAATCGGCGAGTGCTTTCGCCGAGGAGGAATCATAAACCGCCAGCAGGCCCAGGAGCAGCAGGAAAATCACCCCGCCAAAAAAATACCAATCGAGGCTGTGTTGGGCAGAGTGTTTGATTTTTTTCAGCATCTCTTAAAGCGAGGCGAGGAAGAGGCCAAGGAAAGCGAGGAAAACTCCCACCAACCAAAACCGCATGGTCACCTTGGTTTCCGCCCACCCCTTTATCTCAAAGTGGTGGTGGATCGGCGCCATGAGGAAGAGCTTCTTTCGGCCGAGCTTGACGGCTCCCACCTGCAGGACCACGGAGAGGCCCTCCGCAATGAAAACCCCCCCGATGATAAAGATCAGAAAAGAGCGCTCCAACAGCATTGCCAGTGTTCCGAACGCGGCCGCCCATCCCAGCGCCCCCACATTGCCGGCAAAGAACCGCGCCGGAAAGACATTGAAGTAGAGGAACGGCAGAAGCCCGCCCAGAAGGATTCCCGTCGCGATCGCCAAATCGTTCTTGCCGAACATCAGCGCCAGGGAGAGGATCGCCGTAAAGGCGATCATGAGCAGTCCTCCCACCAACCCGTCCAAACCATCCGTGATACTGACGCTGTTCACCAGGAAGAGGAAGACCACGATCACCATCGGAAAATAGGCCAGGCCAAACTCAATGGTGCCGAGGATGGGCAGCCACACCTGCGTCCCGCCAACGGTTGATAGCCAAAGCGCCAGCAGCGCCGCGAGTGCCGTTTGGTAGAGAATTTTTTGGTAGGTCATAATTCCGCCCACGTTCTGCGAACCCAGCGACCGGAAAACCTCCCGAAAAGCGTTCCAGGGGAAGAGCAGGATCTTGTAGATGTCCCAGGAGAGGTCGGACATGGTTACGATGGGTACGATCCTCTCCCGGATCGTCCTCTGCAGGCGGGAGCGGCGGTAGACCTTGAGGAGGTCCTCCGCCAGACCCAGCGCCGCCATCGCCCCCACCATCCCCACCAGCACCCAGACCTGGGGGGTGAGGTTAAAGAGCAGATTCAGGACCAGGAAAACCCCGATCGGCAGAAGCCCCGCCGCCGTCGGCGTCCCTTGCTTGGCAAAATGGGTCCGGGGCACATCCGGGTTGATCGCCTCCTTCATCTGAAAACGGTAGAGAAAATCAATAAAAGGCGGATAGAGAAGGAAAGTGGCGACGGCGGAAATGAGCAAAAATCCTAAGGCAGACATTGTCTATTTAATAGTATCAACTTGTTCATCGTGGTCATTGTACAATTAAGCGAGCCATGTTCAAAAAACCTCTCCGCCGAATTCTCCGGGTAATTCTCTTCTTCCTCGCCCGGGCCGCTCTCCAAAAACACCAACCCACCATTGTCGCCATCGTGGGAGAAGGAAAAACCGGCATCGTGCGGGAGGCGATCTACACCGTTCTCAAGAAACATTTCCCGACCCGCCGCAATCTGGAAGCGCCGAACGCCGAATTCGTTTTGCCTCTGGCCATTCTAGGAGCCAAGGAGTACCCACTCACCGGCGCCGGGTGGCTCAAAATCCTTGTTCGGAGTCTGGGAAGGCTGCTGCTTCGCCCTCCCTACCACCACACCCTGGTCCTGGAAATCGAGTACACCCGCAAGGATACCTTTGATTACTTCTGGAATATCACCGAACCGAAAGTGTTAGTGATTTGCGGTGAAACTCCTTTTCTCTCCCGCGGCCAAACCGCCAAAAAGGTATTCCGTACCAAAGAAACGCCCGATCTCTCCGGATATCTGGAGGTTTCTCTCAAAGTCGCCCGGAGCTTCGGTATCTCCCAGAGGGAGGCGCGGGAAGACCTGCGGGATTTCCGCCTCCCCAAGGCCCGGATCAACATTCTTCCGGCGAAGGACGGCGGCATGATTGTGGACGCCACCTACCACTATCTTCCCCCCAGCGCGGTCGCCCTGGAAGAAGTTTTGGAGGCTCTCCCGGGGCGGAAAATAATTCTCTCTCCCCGGAAAGACATGCCCGAAAACATCAAAGTACGACGAGGTGAGATTGCGGTGATAACCGGGCCGCACCGCAAGATGTGGACCTATCCCGCCAAACTCGCCAAATCGCCATGGACCTAAAAGAGGAGGAAAAACTGGTCCGCGCCGCCCAACGGGTTAAAAGCGGGCCCAACGCCCCCTTCGGCGAGCTCTACCAGATCTACGCTCTCCGGGTCAGAAAATTCTTTCTCAAGCGAGTGGCGGATGAAAATCTCGCCGACGACCTCTCCTCCAAGACCTTTGAAAAAGCTCTTCACGGACTGGAGAAATTCCAGTGGCAGGGAGTCCCTTTTTCGGCCTGGCTCTTTCGGATTGCCCGAAATGCTTTCTTCGACCATCTCCGCACCGAAAGAGACAAAAAGAGGGTTTCTCTGGAGAAAGCTCCCACCCTCAAAGGAGATCTGCCGACCCAGTTCGAAGAACTGGAACAACTGCAGGAAAACGAGCTCCTCTGGCAGGCGCTTGCAAAACTTCCGGGCCGGGAGAAAGAAATTATCTATCTCAAATTCTATGAGGGACATACCAATCGGGTCATCGCCGAGATCACCAAACTCTCCGAGACCAATGTCGGCACAATTCTCTACCGTACCCTCCGGAAATTGCGAGAGGACTTGAGAAACCTATAGTTAAGGTGTAGAATAAGGCTAACAGTGGTGATATCCAGGAGGATTCAATGTACCTCAGATACGGCGTAGTTTTCACCAAGAATGATCACCCCTGCGGAAAGTGCCGCAAGGTGATTCCGGCGGGAGAGAAAGCGTTGGAAGTGATCGTACCCATGCACACACCGGACAAATGGGGAAACGAAATTCCTGTCAAAGTACCGGTTCGTTACCACACCGGTCATCCGCCCAAGGGGTTAGGAAGTAATTCCTAACCCTTTTTAACTTCGATCCAGGCTCCCAACGCTCTCAGCTTCTGCTCAAAATTTTCGTACCCCCGCTCAATGTGCTCTACTCCCGAGACTTCACTCACTCCTTGGGCCACCAGTGCGGCGAGAACCAGTGCAGCGCCGGCCCGCAAGTCCGTGATTTGGACACTAGCTCCCTTGAGAGAAACTGGCCCGGAAACCTGGGCAAAGGTTCTCGGCTCTCCGCTTCCTTTCCAGTTGAACTCATAATCATCCGGCGCAAATTTCCGGCCCAGTTGGGTAGGGGTAAAAAGTTCGATCTGCGCCCCAAACTTCTTCAACTCACCCAAATATTTCCAGCGGTCTTCATAGACGGTCTCGTGAACCAGGGATTTGCCCTTTGCTTGAGTTAAAAGAACAGTCAGCGGCTGCTGCCAATCGGTCATAAAACCGGGATGGGGGGAGGTCTCCACCTCCACCGGCTCAAAGGACGCCGATTCCTTCACGTAAACGCGGAGGTTCTTGCCGACGATCTCCCAGGAAACGCCGATTCTCCGGAGTTTTGCCAGGAAAGAAGTGAGATCCGCCGGATTGAGATTAGTGAGAAGAACGTCTCCCCGCGTCACCGCCGCCGCCACGGCGAACGTCACTGCTTCGTTTCGGTCCGGCAGGACGCGATGCTTTGTTCCCTTGAGAGATTGCACACCCTGGACGCGCAGGATCCGGGGATCGCGGGAGTCGCGCTCGATCCGCGCTCCCATTTTGTTGAGAAGCAGGATCAGATCATCCACTTCGGGCTCCTGAGCCGCTCCCATAATTTCGGTTTCCCCTTCGGCCAGCACCGCCGCCAGGACAATGTTTTCCGTGCCCATCACGGTATTTTTCTTAAAGACTACCCGTCCGCCCCGCAGTTTCTTGGCGGTGCCGACGATCTTTTCTTTTTTCACCTCAAACTTCGCCCCCAGAGATTCTAAGCCGGCCAGGTGCCGGTCGAGCGGCCGCTCCCCGATCGCGCAACCGCCGGGAGCCGGCAGAACCACTCGGCCCGACCGCGCCAGGAGCGGACCCATCACGATAATGGAACCCCGGCTCCGGCCGGAAAGGTCGGCCGGGACTTCTGTTTTCAGAGTGATGCGGGAGTGAAGGACCAGAGTTCCGGAGGAACGGGATACCCCCACTCCCAAAGCTTTAACGATCTCTAAATCCACCTCGACATCCGAAATATCCGGAACGTTTTCCAGCACGAGTTTGTCCAAGGTTAATAAAGCCGCGGCGGTTTCTTTGGTCACGGCGTTCTTGGCCCCGGAAATTTTTACTTCGCCTTTGAGGGGAATACCTCCTTCGATGATGTAGCTCTTAGACACTGAGAATGAATTCTAACCTAGCTACACGCCACTTGCTACTAGCCACTAACTACCTATCCGGACTTATGCCGAAAAGTGGGACAATCTCCTTAAACATCTCCACCCAAAGCGGCACCACGGTCAGGGCCGAATAAGTAGAAGTGGAGGGCTCTTCCAAACGTACCAGCATCACGAACGAACGGTCTTTAAAAGGAAAACCCACGAAAGTCACATTGGTTTTGTTGAGAGAATATTTTCCGCCGACGGGGATCTCGGCCGTCCCAGTCTTTCCGGCGACCCGGTACCTGAGATTGCGCAATGACATCGATTCTCCTCCCTCCACCGCCGACCGGATGAGATTGGCAACTATTTCCGACGTCTTTGGCGAGATGACCCGCCGGATCGGTTCCGCCGGAAAAGAAACCTGCCGGCCATTTCGATCCACCAACCGCTCCACCACCTTCGGTTTCATGAGAATTCCACCGTTGGCGATCGCCGCATAGGCGGAGGTCATCTGAATGGCGGTCACCCCAATCCCCTGTCCAAACCCCGCGTTGGCGAGATCGATCTGCCGCCAATCCCTAAGACCCTTTATCAATCCGATTTCTTCTCCGGCCAGGTCAATTTCTGTTTTCGATCCGAAACCAAAGTTTAGGAAGTAACTCCGCAGCGTTTCCCGACCGATCTTAAGCGCCAGTCGCGCCGCTCCCACATTATTAGATTTCTGGAGAAGTTTCGCGAGTGTCTGGTCTTTGCCAAAGTGTCTTCCGTCCCAGGTATCAATGTAGTAGCTCCCAATTTTGAGACGGCCGTTATCGTTAAAAGTCCAAGAGGGTTTAATTTTCTTCGATTCTAAGCCGGCGGAGATCGTGATCGGCTTCATGATCGACCCCGGTTCATAGTTCGTTGCCAATCCCAAGTTGCGGGTTTCTTTTTTCACCGACTTGCGATTTTGGGGTGCCACCCAAGCATTGAAATTACCGGGGTCAAAGCTGGGGTAATTCCCCATCGCCAGCACGTAACCGCTCTTCGGCTCCAGCACAACAAAGGAACCGCTCTTGGCTCCGTAGCGCTTCACTCCCTCGGCAATCTTTCGCTCCATGATTGCCTGCACGCCGCGATTGATTGTGAGATACAGATCGGCCCCGTTTTGGGGCTCAACTTCGGTCGATTCGCCTACCAAAATCGGTTCCGTTTTTTGTTCGTTGTATTCTTGCCGCATGCTTCCGGGTTTGCCCTTCAGATCCCCATCGTAGTTGCCCTCCAAACCGTTGTAGCCTTTTTCCCCGTCCTCGTTGAAAGCGACAAATCCCAACAAAGAAGCGGCCATCGCTCCCTCCGGATAGAAGCGGCGGTTATCGGGGAAAAAACTTAATCCGGGCACCACCAGGCTTTTGAGCTTTACGACCTGCACCGCCGGTACCTTGCGAGCAAGATCAACGCCCCCCCGTTCACTGAGAGAGAGCAGGCCGGCCACTCGGGCAACCTGATCGGCGCGGGGATCTTTTGAATCCTGGGAAACCGGGTTATAGCTCAAGAAACGGGAATCCTCGAAGAGGATGGCCACAATCTTCTCGGCGGTTTTCTTGGGGTCTGCGATCAATTTCGGATTGGCGGTGACCCGATAGGCCTCCTCGTTGGTCGCCAACAATCCCCCGGACGCAAAAATCCGGCCGCGCTCCGCCGGAATGGTGTAGGACTGGCTGCGCTGGCTCTCCGCCTCAATTCGATAGCTGTCACCCTGGACAACCTGGAGATAGAAGAGCCGGCCGATGAGAGCCGCAAACCCGATCAGAGCCAGGAGGGAAGCGAACCGCAGGCGAAGCATTTCAACGTTGGGGAGCTAGCGCCACCGGGACAGGGGGAAGAAAATAGAGCTTACCGACGACCATTCCCATGTGAAGCGCTTCTTCTCTGATCGTGTTGATCGAGGAGGCCTGGGAGATCTCATTTTCGAGCTCCCGCAGCCGTGATTCCAGAGAAACCTTTTCAACCCGCAGGCCCTCCAGCTCTCGGCCCTTGTTAACAACGGAATTATTCAGAAATACATTGGCACCAACGAGCAAGAGTATTAAGGCAGTGAGTATTTTTCCTAGCATTTTCTTTCAGCTGCGCCCGATAGCGCGCAATTTCGCCGAACGCGATTGAGGATTCTGGGCCAACTCGGCCGTGGTGGGGGTTTGGGGCTTTTTGGTCAACACCACTCCCCGCCCCTGCTCCTCCATTTGTTGAAAAAACCGCTTCACTTCCCGGTCCTCCAACGAATGGAAGGAGACGACCACCAAACGACCTCCCGCGCCCAAGACCTCAAACGCTCGGGGCAGTACGGATCGCAGGTTTTCGACCTCGTCGTTAACCGCGATCCGGAGCGCTTGAAAGATCTTCGTTGCCGGATGGATCCGATCCCGTCTTATGACCTTTTCCGCCAC
>DATDSA010000002.1:0-6973 GCA_035291485.1 Patescibacteria group bacterium
CTGCCGGTCGATGTCGCTCTCTTCGAGAACATCGTGAAGGAGCGCCGCCGCCAACGTCACCGAATCGACCCGATAATCCGCCAGATAATCGGCGGTTTTGAGAAGATGGGCGATCTCATCCTCGCCGTTCCGGCGCTTCTGTCCCAGGTGAGCCGCTTCCGCAAAGGCGTAGGCGTGGCGGACTAGATCCAAATCCACACCCTGGTCATACTCTTGATGTTTTTTCAAAAGAGTGTCCAAATTCACCATTGCAGCATAAGCTTAACCTAAAAGATTAGAACGATTTCAGTGAGAAAGTTTTACATCCCGCGCTTTCAAGGTG
Source organism: Patescibacteria group bacterium (assembly GCA_035291485.1). Classification (GTDB taxonomy): domain Bacteria; phylum Patescibacteriota; class WWE3; order 9FT-COMBO-53-11; family 9FT-COMBO-53-11; genus 9FT-COMBO-53-11. Next base: position 323 of record DATDSA010000002.1, read on the forward strand.
ATGCTTTCCTTGCCTTGCCAGGATTCAATCTGGGGGGTGTAGGCAAAATCAACGGTCTGGCCGCGTTCCAGTAGTTGGGAGGCGTTGAACCACAAGACCTCGAATCCGGGAGAAACTCCAAATTTGAGATGGTTCTTCCCGCGCCCCACTTTTTTGACCTGGAGAATCGTGGCTCCCTCGGCCAAAAAGACCGGTTCGGGATTATCAACTCCGTGAGGGGAAAAATCCTGCAGTTCTTTAACCAATCCGGTGTCAATCGCCTCCAGCGAGAGAGGAAAATCAATCTTGAGAACGGGGCGCGGATCCAGTTTGGAGAGCTTTGGATCAGCGTTTTTACGGACGGTTTTTATAAACTCTTCCAGTTTCTCGGTTCTAATCGTAAAACCGGCGGCGGCGGCGTGACCGCCGACATCCTCCAAAAGATTTTCCGCTCCGCGCAGAACTTCCACAATATTCAGGCCGTTAACCGAACGGGCGGAACCTTTGGAGAAATCCTTTCCCTGGGAGATCACGATCGCCGGCCGGCCGTACTCCTCGACGATCTTGCCGGCCACTAAACCGATAATTCCTTCGTGCCAGGAATCGTGGTGGATGACGATCAGACCATCTTCCCCCTCCACCAATCCTTTGGCGTGGTCGAAGGTGTGCACCGTCAGCTCCTGCCTCTCGGTGTTGACCCGGTTGAGGACCTGCGCCAGCTGGTGGGCGCGGGTGGGATCGGTGGTGCACAGAAGGCGCAGGGCTTCAATCCCGTGCTTGAGCCGGCCCACCGCGTTGATCCGCGGGCCGAACACCCATCCCGCCGCATAGCTCCCCAGTGTTCCCGGTTTGAGACCGGCGATCTCCGCCAAAGCCAGCAGGCCGGGGCGCTCCAGTTTATTCAGCACCTCAAATCCGGTTCTCACCAGGGAACGGTTCACCCCCAGAAGCGGCTGCAGATCCGCCACCGTCGCGATCGCCACCAGATCAAGAGAGTTACTTAGGTTACTTGAGTTACTTAGGTTACTCGCTAATAGCCAGGCGATGCCGGTGCCGCAGAGGGCAGTGGTGTGAATAATGGCGTGGGCCTTCGGTAATTTTCGAGGTTTGAGGTGGTGGTCGGTGATGATCAAATCAGCTCCCAATTCTTTGATTAGACCCGCCTCCACCCGGGCCGTTATTCCGGAGTCAACCGTGATAATCAAACGGCAACCCTCCCCCACCAGTTTTTTGATCGTAGCGGCGCCCAGACCGTACCCCTCCTCAAAACGGTCAGGAATATGGGGGAGGGCTTTTGCCCCCAATCCGTATAGCGCCTGCCACAGAACCGCGGTGGCGCAGATGCCATCGACATCGTAGTCCCCCCAGACAATAATCTTCTCCTCTTTTTGGATGGCGGTTTTGATCCGGGAAACGGCTCGGCTGAGCTGGTCCCGATCAAGGTCGGGAAAATACTTGGCAGGCTGGGCGATCAGGTCGGCTGGTTTGGGAGGAGTGAAAAATTCCTCCTGGTTCTTGATCCCCCTATTGCCGAGAAGAACTCTCTTGATTTCTTCCCGATTATCCGGCTTCCGGTCGCTAACTAATTCCCACCGTTTTTTCATTTTCATTTCTCTAAAAATGCTAGGTCGGTTCTTCGGCCGTCCATCAATGGAGCCGGAGAACTCCCCGCCAACCGTGCCGGACCGAAAGTTTGTGCCAGACCACCAGAAGCGGGGCGGCGGTGAAGGTAGAAGAATAGGTCCCCGAGACCGTTCCCACCAGGAGAGCAAAGACGAACCATTTCAGAGTCTCGCCGCCCAGAGCAAAGAGGGTCAGAAGCATGAAGATGATCGTCAAGGAATTATTGAGAGAACGAACCATCGTCTCTCCCACCGCCTGGTCCACGGCTTCTTCGAGATCAAGATTGGCATTGCGGCGGATCTCCCTGATCCGGTCAAAAACGACAATCGTGTCATGGACCGAAAAAGAAAGAGTGGTGAGAACCGCGGTCACAAAAAGAGTTCCAATTTCGACTCCGGCGAAATGACCGAGTAGGGAAAATACTCCGAACAAAACCAGAGTGTCATGAAACATTGCCAGGATGGCGGTCGCCCCGTACGCCAAATTCTTAAAGCGATAGGCGACGTAGAGCAGGATTACCAGGGTCGCCAGGAAGATGGCAAAAGCCGCCTTGCGAAGCAATTCCGTACCCAGGCGCGGGCCCAGAGTCTCGAAACGGACCTCCGTGAAGTCTCCGAGCTTATTCTTCATGGAAGCCGCGAGAGACTGTTTCTGCGGCGCATCAATCGAAGTGGTTTTAATCAGCAGCCGGTCCGATCCAGATGTCTGAACCTCCGCCGATAATCCGGACTCTTCAAAAATCTTTTTGATGTCTTCACTGTTAACTGTTGGCTGTTCACTGTTCACTTCTATTTCCCAAAGCGTCCCTCCGGTGAAATCGATGGATGGCTTGAGGCCGAAAGAAATTAGGGAGAACAACCCCGGCAGGATCACCGCCAGGGAGATCAAGAAGTAAAGCCATTTAAAGCGCATAAATTTAAGCATCTCAACGATAAAAAACTCGCACGAGCGTCCGCGTTACCAAAACACCAGTGAAAAGCGAAAGCAAAACTCCCAACCCCAGGGTCAGCGCAAATCCCCGCACCATTCCCGAGGTCACCAAGAAAGACCAATCAAAGGGGTTGAAGAGAATCACGACCGTCGCCAGCGTCGCGAGGTTCGCGTCGCGAATCGAATCCCAGGCCCTCCCAAACCCCAACTCCATCGCCGTCTTGAGGTCCTGCCCCCACCGCCGTTCTTCTTTGATCCGCTCAAAAACCAGGATGTTCGCGTCGACCGCCATCCCGACGGAAAGAATAAATCCGGCAATCCCCGAGAGAGTTAGCGTGACCGGAATCAGTTTGTAGACCGCTAGTGTAAGAGTGCCGTAGATCGCCAGCGCAATGGCGGCCAACAAACCCAACCGGCCATAGTTTCCCACCATGAAAAGAAGAACCAAAACTAATCCGGCCAATCCCGCCACCACACTCTTTTGAAGCTCCTGCTCCCCCAGCGTGGGGCCGATCTGGCGCCTCTCCAAAACCGAGATGGGAGTCGGCAAGGCTCCGGCATTCAGCTGGGCCACGAAGCGGCGGGCCTCCTCCAGGGTGAAGGTGCCGGTGATCACGGCACTGCCGCCGGAAATTTTTCCCTGTACCGTCGGAGCGGAAAGAACCGCCCCATCCAAAAAAATCGCCAGGGGCTGGCCGATATTTCGGGCCGTGATCTCCTCAAACTTCTTTGCCCCTGCGGCGGTAAAGGTCAAGCCGATCTGGGGATTGCCGTTTGTGCTATCAAATTGGAGATCCGCTTTTGCCAAATCTTTGCCAGTCAATCCGGTCGGGATTAACTTTTCTCCTTCGCGAAAGTCGAGCTGGGCGGTCGACCCGATAAGCGACAGGGCTTCTTCGGGGTTGGTGACACCGGGGAGTTCCACAATTATTCGGAAGGACTCTCCCAACCGCGAGGTCTGGACCGTTGGTTCCGCCACCCCCAGAAAATCGACCCTCCGCTCGATCACCGCCCGGGCACTTTCCAAGGCCGAGGAACGATCCGCCGAGGAAACACCGGACATATCCGCTTCCAGAACCAGCTGCAAACCACCCTGCAGGTCCAATCCGCGGTGCAGGGTAAAATCGTAGGAAAAGCTTCGGTTGAAAAGACTAATCTCCCCTTTTCCCGTCCATAAGAATCCGGCGGCGGCCACGATCGCCGCCAGAATAGTCAAAAAAATAATTATCAGAAGAATTCGAATCGGGGTCATTTTCTTTCAACCGTAAGGGGAAGCTGCCGGACCGACGGGAAGATAAAAATGATCTCTCCTTTGGCATAATTAACCGATACTTCCACCGGATCGCCAATTCTGAGGTTTAAAATTTTGATGAAATCCGCCGGCAAAGTCACCGCCGCGGAATTTCCGGTTTGGATGATCTTTTTTGCCATCGCTCCAATGATAGCAGACAAAACTCTAGATCGAGAGGTAGTTATCCGGTCCCGTGGTCAGGACAACCTTGGGCTGGAGGAGAGCGTTGATGATCAGCGGGTCGCGCCGCTTCTTCAACTCATCAAACTCTTTTTCCGAGAGAACCGCGTAGTTGATCTCATTGCCTCGATGCTTCTCCTCTTCTTTAACAACGGCGGAGATCTTTGTCACTGGAATTCGGCCCACCACCAGGATGTCGATGTCATTTGGTCCGGCCGTCCTTCCCAGAAGGAAGGGAATCGAAACAAAGGCGAACTTGATGTCGCGGCTGTTCCGGCCGAGCAGGGCCTTTCCCAGACCTTCCTCTTTCACCACCAACCCCAGGATCTCCCCCAAAAGAGGAAAATCGTGACGCAGCTGGTAATAAATTCGGTTCTTCTGGGGGTTGGGCTGCAGCATCCCCAGTCCGGTTAAGTTTTCCAATTCCCGCCGCACCGCATTGATCTCGGTCCCTACCCGGCGAGTGATCTCCCGGACGTGATACGAAACCGCCGGGCGCAGCAGAAAGAGCTTTAGGATATCTACCCGCACCTGCGAAACAAAAAGCTTCTTCAGAGTACCGGCGGCCGAAGCTAGACTCCGTCCTCCTCCGGATCGCGTCCGGCGAATCGTCCTTGTTGTTTTTCGGCCAGGTTTAATCAAAGCCATTTATTTTCACCCCCTCACAATTTTTCCTAAAAATTGCTAGCCCCGTATTTTTGGGGCGTCCAATTACTTAGGAATAATCTCGATCCAAGTTAAGCCTCGGTTGAAATTAATTTCGGTGCTCTTCCCCCGCTTGTAGAACTTCATTCGCGCGGAAACAGATGACCGCTTCCAAGTCCCCAAAATTTTGACCCCATCCAAATAGATCTCGGCATTTCCTTGACCAGTTGTGGTGTAGAGAAGATGGCCCTTCCCATCCCCGGCCGAGCGCTGGGACACGTGCGCCAGAACCACATTCTGGGCGGAAAGCTGTTTCTTGGTGGCCTGGTCCAGGTGCTTGGCACCCCCTTGAAAGCGGAGATAGGAATTCGTGAGCCGATCATAGCGCCACTCTCCTTTGTAGGCCGCCGGGAAAGCCCAGAAACTGAAGGAAATTTTTTGGGCCTTTGGCCGCTGGGAATAGGGCGCCTCCGCCTTGAACTTCCACTGGGAAAAATTGGGGAGGGTATTTGTTCCCTGGTAGAGAGCCTGGCCGGCAGCCCAGAGCTTCTGGGTGGAGGTGTAGTTGATGTGGGAGAGCACCATTCCCCCATTGAAAAGAACATTGCCGCCAAAGGTAAAGGTGGGGGAACCGAGCCGAAACTGGTCGAGATCCAGAACCCCGTGACTGGCGATGTAATCGTAGATGTTGGCCGGCGAACCATGAGTGGAAGCCCCGCCGACATGAGCGTAGTAGGCCGGGAACTGCAGCGCCCATTGAATGAAATAGACCCGGGAGGAGCGGACGGGGCCGATCTTCGGTACACTCTGGCCGTGAAAGACCGCCAGAAATCTCGTGATGCCGCCCTCAGCCACCGCCTCGTAGATCTGGTCGGCCCTCTGCAGCCCAAACTGGTAGCGCCGGGCCAGCTGGTGATTGTCGACCATCACCGCCAGCGGGCGCTTTTTCTGCCAGAATTCGGCCTCACTTTCCGAGTAAAAAGTGCCGCTGATCGGCTGAACCATCTCTTTCGTTACCAGGTCGGCAAGAGCCACCACGGGTTTGTTACCGGCACCCCCCAGGGGGTTGATGTACGGGAGGGAGAAGTACTGGGCGAGGAGAAGGTATCCCCCGCCGGCGGCAAAAACAAAAAGGAACCATCCCGTCAGAAGAATTCCGCGGCGATGGTTTCTCAGGAAACCCACGAAACCAGACCAATATTTACTCAATCGTTCACGCATCACGCTTTACTGGACTAGTAACCTCAAATCGTACCCTTTCATTACTCAATGTAACAGGATTGAGGTTGGGTTTGCAAATTCGGAGCCGTTCTCCTAAACTCTAGCTGTGAGCAAAAAAACCAGCCAAGAGAAGGATCTGGCTCGTCTCCGCCGGCAGATAGAGGTGCTAAGGGCCCAAAACAGCGAACGTTCTCACGACTACTCCCCTCCCCCGCGGGAGGTAAGAGAAGAAAACAAGCCGGAAAAATCCGCGGAACCCCCGATCAAGAATTTGGAAATCAGAAAAGTCGCCCCTAAATTTATTAAATCCGATCTACTCAAAACCACCGCCCTCGCTTTGATTGCCCTGGCGATTATTCTTTTGCTCTATCTACTGCGCAATCAAATTCCGTTCTTATAAACCAGGGTTTGGCTCCCCAGCCCAAAGGATAATATAAGCTGGATAAATATTTCCAAAGTACTGAAATTGTTGGGGAATTTCAAGACCTCGTGATAAAATATAGATGCGTAGGAAATCGGACGATCGCCCCCACGTCGCGTAAAGCTATGAGGGGGAGGAAAGTCCTGACTCCTTAGAGCAAGGGTTGGGCCGCAAGGTCCGACGGGTGACTGCTGGTGCCCCGACGCGAAAGCTGTCGGGGACGGGTCTCGAATCAACGAGACCCGAGAGCAACAGAGACGAGCTTGGATCTAAACCGCAAGGCATGATTCAAGAGTGAAACGGGCAATCCCACCTGGAGCAATCCACGAACGCACCTCAGGCTGCTCGCCGATGCTTTTGA
>DATDSA010000003.1:0-3014 GCA_035291485.1 Patescibacteria group bacterium
CGTATCCGCCTCCGGCGGATGCCGATATGAGGGCGGCGCTCTAACCGGATGAGCTACCTAGCCTGGTTGCGGGCCCCGGAATTGAACCGGGTCCTCCTGGTTATGGGCCAGGCGTGGTAACCGTTCCACCAGCCCGCTACGATACCTAATTATAGTACAGGAAGATTAATTCTCAAAAAATAGGTTGCGCCAAAGCTTCCAATAAGGAAGGGGCTCCGGGGCGGCGGCGATGGAGGAACCGGCCGGCTTACCCTCGATCTCGATTTCTTTGCCCTTCCAGTCCGGGAGATCAGGAATCACCTCGCCGCGGCGGGTCCAGCCCAACTGCTCTAGGGCTTCCTTGTAGATGAACTCTGGGGATTTGTAGTAGGAGAGCGCCCCCTCCCGCTCATCCACCTTACCCTGAAGCTGGCCCACCTGTCCCCGCAGACGATCCAGCTCTCCCTCCCTCTCTCGAATCAGAACGTAGGAGCGAACCAAAGCGGTTAGGAAAAAAAGGACCAAAATAATTAATCCAAGAAGGGCAGGGCGCTTCATCAGGATTATTGTAACACTGAAGGAAGGATTCTCCCCTTAAAACAATTGGACGCGATCCAAGATCGCTAACAATTGCTAGGTCGACTAAGACGGCCGTCCAATTGGACGGCTCGCTCCGCGAACCTAGCAATCTCGCTAAGCTCGATTGGAATAATCTCGCTCACGCTCGCTTGCCTTCGGCGTCCTCGCCGACGCTCGAACGTTCAAGGTCGTACTCGACCTTGACATGCCTATGGGTTAATGATAATCTTCTCTGGAATGATTCCGATCCGCGACGCGCACCGAAAATTTGTCGACCATCTTAGAGATAAGAACCGCTCTCAATCTACTGTTCTTGCTTACGGCAAGGACATCGACCAGTTGGTTGAATTTCTGGAGGAACTTCAAAAAGCGCACCTCACCGAAATCTCCAAAGAAGATATCGAAGCTTTCTTGGCAAAACTCCTTAAGAACGGTTACACCCCCAAATCCGTTTCCCGCAAAACCAATGCGGTGAAAACCTTCTTCCGTTTCCTAAAGGTTAACGAATTCATCACCGATGACCCCGCCCTGCTGGTTTCCCACCCGCGGTTTGAAACCAAGCCCCCGCGAATTCTGTCGGAGACGGAATACCGAGCTCTGCGCGATACCGTCCAGAACGACGCGCGCACCTACGCAATTGTGGAACTGCTTCTGCAGACCGGGATGAGAATTGGCGAACTGTCTCGGCTTGAGAATTCCGATGCCAAATTTGGCACCGCCGGCCGACCCGGAGAAATTCGAGTCGCCTCCTTTAATCGTCACCCTGAGAGAACCGTTCCTCTGAACTCCCGCTCGCAGAAAGCGCTGCAGGCCTACTTGGACGAACGTCCCAAAACCAAAGCCGATCATGTTTTCATTACCCGCACTGGCAAGTCGCTACTGGTGCGCAACATCCGCTCAACCATCAAGCGCTTCTTGGAACTGGCCGGAATCGAAGACGCCACCGTCAATGACCTGCGGCACACCTTCATCGCCCACCACCTCAAACGGGGAGCCTCTCTGGTGCTGGTTTCCAAGATCGCCGGCCACCGTCGCCTCTCCACCACCGAGAAGTATCTCGACCACGTTGAAGTAACCGCTCCTCAGGAGAAAATGGAGCTAGCCGAGCTTTAATAACGAAGTTATTGCAACCGAGCACCAGGCGCAAGGACGGCACATTAGATAAACTAGATCAAATTGGTGACACCCGCCGCGAGGCGGATTTTTGATTCTAAGTATCGAACCTAGCATTCACCTCACTATATTCGGCGAATGTGAGTGGAGAGGATCAGGAGCCAGAGCGAAACCAGCAACCATTGGGTTGAGGCGAGCCAAACATCTCCCCAGAATGCCCCGTAGGTCGCCAGGGTTAAACTCAGGAGAGAAGCGACGTCCAAAACCCAGTGTAGTGTTTCCCGGTAAGGATCGAGAAATTTCAAATTTTTTCACCCCCTCTAAATAGAGGGTAACAAAAGACGGCCGCCTCTCGGCGACCTAATTTTTTGCTGACGCAAAAAAAGGCGCCGGGGTTTTAGACCGACGCCTCAAGGTATTTTCTGATCTGACAGGTGGGACCCGCCGCGATCTCCATCTTCAGGGTATCGAGATCGACCGAGGCGTTCGCCAAGGTCAGGGAATCTTCTCCCCCGTGCCGGCAGATCGGCCACTTCCCCCGGTGGTCGGCGAGAGCCAAGCGGGCCCGCTCCCTGGTGGAGTGGTTCTTGAAGAACCGCGGCAGGCTCCTCAACCGAGCGCGCGAGGAAGGGTACTCCTCCTGCGGCTCTTCCCGCGCGTCCGCGTGGAGATAGTGGTTGGTGTGGAAGTGCGTTCCCTCCTTAAACTGCACCACCGACTCGCTGTCCTCGAGAACCTCGATCGAGAGGGCTCTCTTCTCCGGTCGAGAATAGACGAACCAGTGGTAGGCGTCGATCCGCGGCCGGTGCCGCGCCAGGATCCCCTGCACCTCACCCAGATTTCTGGCCCCCAACAACGCGCGGGCGAGAAAGTTGGAGGAGTAGCCCACGTTCGCTAATCGCTTTGGCCAGAGGGTGTTGACGTTCAAAGCCAAGCCGGCGGAGGTCACCGCCACCGTGTTGCCGAGGAGCATCCCGGGATATTGAAGGGAAACAGAGGTCTCCCCGCCGGAAAGCCGGGCCCGCACCAGCGTCAGCAAACCCCGGAAACGGTCCGGAGCGTCTTCGTTGTGGATCAGGAAGCCGTTGTCACCCAGCGAGATAATATTGGTGCATCCCAGCAGACCGGATTCGAAAAAGTTCCAAGCCAGCAGCTTCTCATATTCCTGTCCGCTTCCCTTCGCCATTCCTCTGATTTCGACCAGCAGGGAGGGAAAAGCTTCTCGGTGGAGCGGAGCGAGCGCGTTCAGGCGCTTCCTGATCCCAGGAGAGAGCGCTCTCGAAGGGAGAATCTTGGCAATCCGGGCGGCGGTCGCTTGGCCGATCTGAAAGCCGATCTCGTAG
>DATDSA010000004.1:0-3434 GCA_035291485.1 Patescibacteria group bacterium
AGAGTGCCGCCATCCTTTGGTGATAGATCAAAGGTTGCCCGGGATGGCTTTTCCCACTTGCCGGAGTACCAATCCTGAACCAGCTTTCTGTTCGCGACCACTTCGGTGTTCCTCCCGTGAATATCACCGCCCCAGAGTTCAAATTCGGATAAGTCCTCCGCTACCATTTTCGACGGCCCACCGCCCCATTTTTCAATCACTGCCGGAACCGTCAGTGCTTCCCAAACTTTCTCCACCGGCGCCTTGATTTGATATTCCTGTCGAATCGTCTTCATCTCTAAACAATTATTTCATAACCGCTGATTTTTGGTATCCTGATACTAATGAAGAAAGTTTTGATCGGAATCGGGATCCTGTTGCTGCTCGGATTGGGATACGTGGTTTACTCCTTGAGTAGAGGGTCGAAAGACGCCGAAGAGGCGGGAAAAGAGAACAATCCCATCTTTCACTCCGTTCCCGAAGGCGGCACCTGCCGCCCCGGAGAAGGGGATTGCGCGGTTGGTCTCACCTGCGGGGATAGCGATCTCTGCGTTAAACCCTAGTCTTGGTCTAAATCCTTATTTTCCGCTTTATTAACAACTGAGGCAGGCATCAATATGTTAACCATTGCACTGTCGGTTAACATATGTTAACTTATACGTTACTGGTTAACGTAACCAACTATGGAAGAAAAAGAATTTATTTCGACAAGCGAAGTCGCCAAAATTCTCGGCATCAGCCGAGTGGCCGTCCATAAAAAGATCAAAAAGGGCGAAATTAAAGCCGCCAAAGTCGGGCGTAATTATGTAATTGCCGAGAAAGATTTAGGAGGTGTTCTCGAGAGGGTTTTAAGCCCTCAGAGCAAGAAAGAGCTAACCGAAGCGGTGAAAAAAACAGTTAGTGAGTACGGTGAGACCCTCCGGCTCCTGGGCAAGGAATGAAAAAACTTACCGTCGCCGATGTTGAATTTATCGCCTTTGATCTCGCGAAAGAGTGGTTGGGAAAATACGAACCTATTCCGGATTTTGGCACTCGTTTTCCCAATATCTTGGAGGGTTGCCTAGTTGCGCCGTTCCAGATGTTCGACCAAAAATCGCTCTATCCGGGACTGGTTGAAAAAGCCGCGATTCTATTTTATTTCTTAATAAAAAATCATCCGTTCCAAAACGGCAATAAGAGGATTGCGATGACCACCCTGCTCTGCTTCCTCTACCGAAACCAAAAATGGTTGGTGGTGAACGACTACAAACTCTATCAATTTGCCCTGCAGGTTGCCGGGAGCCTTCCCGAATCGAAAGATGCCATCGTTCAAGACACCGCCCGCTTCATTAGAACCTATCTTACGGAATTAAGATAAGCCCATGAAAAACATTCGAAACGTTGCCATTATCGCTCACGTCGATCACGGAAAGACCACCCTGGTGGACGCGATGCTCCGCCAATCCCAAACCAAGCTCTCTAAGGAGTTCACTCCCGATTCATCCCTGATCATGGACACCAATGATCTGGAGAAGGAGCGAGGGATCACGATTTTTTCCAAAAACGCCGCCATTGATTGGCACGGCACCAAGATCAACATCATCGATACCCCCGGCCATGCCGATTTCGGCGGGGAGGTCGAGCGGGTTCTGAAGCTGGCGGACGGTTGTCTCCTTCTGATCGACGCCCAGGAAGGACCGATGCCCCAGACCAAGTTCGTTCTCAAAAGCGCCCTCGCCCTCGGCCACAAGATCATCGTCGTCATCAACAAAATCGATAAGCCGGACGCCCGGGTCCAGTACGCTCTCAACAAGACTTTCGACCTCTTCATCGAACTCGGCGCCGACGAGGAATCCGCCTACTTCCCAACCGTTTATTGCTCGGGAAAGTTCGGGAGCGCGGGAGAGGAGCCGGATTTAACCAAGATGAAGGATATTTCCCCAATCTTTGAAGCAATCCTGAAGTACATCCCCGCTCCCTCCGGAGACCCCGCTCTTCCTCTCCAAATGCTGGTCACCTCGACGATCGGCGACAACTTCAAGGGCCGGATCGCCGTCGGCCGGATCTTTAACGGCACTCTCAAGGCCAAGGAGGAAGTGGTTCACATCAACCGGGAAGGAGTGTCCCAGAAAACACGGCTGACCTCCCTAATGACTTTCCAAGGCCTGGGGCGAGTAGAGATCGAAGAAGCCGCCACCGGCGACATCGTCGCCATTTCCGGCATTCCCGAGATCACGATCGGCGAAACTATCGCCGCGGCCGATGACCCCAAGCCCCTGCCGCTCCTGAGCGTAGAGGAACCGACCGTCAAGATGGTCTTCGGCGTCAACTCCTCGCCCTTCGGCGGGAAGGAGGGGGAATTCAAAACCGCCCGCCAGATAAAGGAGCGTCTGTACAAGGAGCTCGAGACCGACGTCGCGCTCCGGGTCGCCGAAACCGGCGCCGACTGGACCGTCTCCGGAAGAGGGGAACTCCACCTGGCAATCCTGATCGAGCGGATGCGGCGGGAGGGCTACGAGTTCGAAGTCTCTCGGCCCCAGGTAATCGAGAAAACGATCGACGGCGAGACCTGGACCCCCTACGAGCGGCTGATCATTGAGGTCCCCGATAAATATTCCGGGGTGGTGATGCAGAGGATGGGCCTGCGCCACGGGCAGCTGGTAGAGATGGGCAAAGCCAAGGAAAACGCTCTGCTGGAGTTCATCATTGCCACGAAGGAGCTCTTCGGCTATAAGAGCGAATTCATCGTCGACACTCACGGCACGGGTCTAATCAGCTCCTCCTTCCTGGAGTATCGAAAAGACAACGGCCAATCTTTCCAAAGGGAGAATGGTTCGCTGGTCGCACATCAGAGCGGCACCACCCGGGAGTATGGCCTGGTCGCCGCCCAGGGAAGAGGGGAGCTCTTCATCGGGCCCAGCACACCGGTCTATGCCGGCCAGGTTGTCGGCCGCAACTCTCGCGAAAAGGATATCTGGGTGAACGTCTGTAAGGAAAAACAACAGACCAACCACCGTTCTAGCGGCGAGGGAGTGTCCGAGCACTTCAATACCCCCCGAGTGCTCACGCTGGAAAATGCCCTGGAGTACATCGACGATTCGGAACTGGTGGAGATCACCCCAAAGAGCATCCGAGTCCGGAAGACCGACCTCAACTCCCGCTGACCGTCTCTTTTCCACTAATTTCGGCCGGATTGTAAGTGCTAAACTCTTAATCATGAGATGGTTAACCACGGTCGTTATTCTGACCCTCTTGATAACCGGTGTTTACTTCGGTATTAACTGGTTCGGCGGCGACAAAAATATCGACAAGAGCGGCGGGGGATACACCGATCTACCAGCGGGTGTCCTCAGCAACCGGAACGCCGTCGAGCTGGACCTCTCCAACAACAATCTCACCAGCCTCCCGGCCGAGATTGGTCAGCTCACCAAGCTGGAGGTTCTGATCCTGGACGACAACAAGTTGGAGGGCGCCCT
>DATDSA010000005.1:0-20863 GCA_035291485.1 Patescibacteria group bacterium
CAAAACTCAAGCCACCACCCAGGAACACCTCGACATCCTCGACATCCAGGGGGACCTCATCCTGCTGAAGAACGGCAATGCCTCCCTCGTCCTGGAGACCACCTCCGTCAACTTTGACCTGCTCTCCGAGCGCGAACAGGATTCGATGATCGGCGCCTACGCTTCGATGCTAAATTCCCTCTCTTTCCCGGTGCAGATCCTGGTCCGCTCTCGAAAGCTGGACCTCTCCAACTACCTGAAATGGATCGACGAACAGGCCGCCGTTTCCACCCAAGCCAACCCCTACCTCCGGGAGAAAATCACCTCCTACAAGGAATTCATTGCCTCCCTTGTCCAGAAAGGGGAGGTCCTGGACAAGCGCTTCTACATCGTCATCCCGCACTTCGAAGCGGTCTCGGTCCCGCGCCCTTCTTTCCTGGATTTTCTGTTCGGTAAAAAGCCCCAAGGCCCACGGATCAACAAGGCCGCCATTCTGGATAGAGCCAAGGTCGACCTGGAACCGAAGCGCGACCATCTCCTCAAGCAGATGGAGCGGTTGGGGATTAAATCCCGCCAGCTCACCACTCCTGAACTGATCGGCATGTTCTACGAGATCTACAACCCGGAGCAGGCCCAGTTCCAGCACATCGCCGGCGGCGCGGGCAACTACACCTCGGTGATGGTCGAACCGGCGGTGGGAGGAGAACAATAGTGGTAGAACAAGCCGGAATCTACAATCCGCCTCCCGTTCCCGTCCCGGCGGGTCAGCCGGCGACTCTGCCGCAACTCGCCCAGACTATCGCGGCCGGAGCGGTCTCGGTCCAGGACATCATCGCCCCGCCCTCCATTGATGTCGATTTTAATCACCTCAAGATCGGGGAGACCTTTGTCCGGACGATCTTTGTTTCCGGATACCCCCGCTTCGTCGGCGCCAACTGGCTCTCGCCGTTGATCAACTTTAATCACACCCTCACTCTTTCGATGTTCTACTACCCGGTCGAGTCGCGGGGAGTTCTCGACGACCTCCGCCGCAAGATCGCCGAGATGGAGGCCACCGTCAAAGAGAACGAAAAGGGGGGACGAGTCGCCGACCCCACGGTGGAGGCTGCCCTCGAGGACGCTCGCTCCCTCCAGGAACAGCTGGTGAAGGGCACCGAACGCTTCTTCCAGTTCTCCTTCTATATCACCATCAGCGCCGAGTCAATCGAGGAGCTGGACGCGGTCACCAAGAAGGTGGAATCAACCCTCGGCTCTCTGCTGCTGCTCTCCAAGCACGCCACCCTCCGGATGGAGGAGGCCTTCCAATCCACCATCCCCACCTGCCTGGACAAGCTGAAGATCATGCGGAACATGGACACCACCTCCATCGCGACCACCTTCCCGTTGACCTCTTCGGAGCTGACGGCCAACGAGGGAATTCTCTACGGCATCAATGAACACAACGGCTCGCTCATCATCTTCGACCGCTTCTCGCTGGAGAACGCCAACACCGTGGTTTTCGCCAAGTCCGGCGCCGGCAAATCCTACATGGTCAAGCTGGAGGCGATCCGCTCCCTGATGTTCGGCACCGAGGTGATGGTCATCGACCCGGAGAAAGAGTATGAACAACTCTGCCGGAGCATTGGCGGTGACTTCATCACCTTCTCACCGTCCTCACCGTCCAAGATCAATCCTTTCGATATGTCGGGAACCTACGAAGAAGGGGAGAACGAACTGGCGCTGAAGGTCCTCTCCCTGCACACTCTCTTCAAGGTCATCATGGGCCAGCTCGCCCCTTCCGAGGACGCTCTGGTTGACCGGGCCCTCTTGGAAACCTACGCCGGCAAAGGAATTACCCAAGACCCGACGACGCACCAAAATCCCGCTCCGGTGATGGCGGATATTTACGAGGTGTTGAAGAGAAGTCCCGGCGGCCAACCGCTGGCCGACCGGCTTGAACAGTACGTCACCGGCTCCCTGAAAGGGATCTTTGACCAACCCTCCACCGTGGACATCCGCAACACTTTCACCGTCTTCTCCACTAGGGACCTGGAAGAAAAAGTCCGACCGGTGGCAATGTACATCATCCTGGACTTCATCTGGAGCCGGATCCGCCGCGAGATCAAGAAGCGGGTCCTGGTCGTCGATGAAGCCTGGTACCTGATGCAGCACCCCGACTCGGCCGTCTTCATGTACTCCATCGCCAAGCGCGCCCGCAAGTACTACCTCGGCCTGACCACTATCACCCAGGACGTGGCGGACTTCCTCCGTTCCGATTACGGCAAGGCGATCGTGACTAACTCTTCACTCCAAATTCTCCTCAAACAGCACCCGGCGGCGATCGACGAGATCACCAAAGTCTTCTATCTGTCGGAGGGGGAGAAGCGAATCCTCCTGGCGGCGAACGTCGGGGAGGGGCTCTTCTTTGCCGGGCCGAATCACGTCGCGATGCAGGTGGTCGCCTCGCCCGACGAGCATCCGTTAGCAACTTCCTCGCCGAAGGAAATCCTGGCGATCAGGGAGAAGCTGGAGCAGGAAGCGAAGGAGAGAGGACTGCCGACCGAGGTTCCTCCCGCTGCACCGGCCATTCCGCCCGGACCTATCGTCCCCACCGCCTAGCCGATGGCTTTTGAACAGCTCGGCCAATCTCTGGAACATCTCACTCGCCGCAGTCCAATTCGTTCCGCCGTCACCGCTCTAAAAGTGGAACAGGAAGCCAAAAAGCACCTCCCGTCCTGGGCGAGAATGATTTCCTTTCGCGAAGGGCGCCTGCTCATCGGCACACCCTCACCGGCCCATTCCCAAGAAATTTTCTTGCAATCCCGAGAATTGAAGAGAAAAATAAATGAAGGGTTGGGAGGGAAGGTGGTCGAAGAAATTAAATACAGAGCGACTAATAAATAAAACCAACGCCCCACATAGTATATGGTTTTAAGCGATATACTATAACAATCTGCTAAGAAATCTAATTCTAATTACTAATCACAAAATACTTAACTAAAGCTCCTAATCCTGCAGCCGCACCGGCATAATCACGTGCCGGTAGTTTTTGTCTTTGGGAGAAGTCAGCAGAACCGGATCCAGGCTGGAGTTCATCGCGAGCGTCACATCCTCATCCAACAGCGCACTCAAGGCATCACTCACGTAGTGGGAGTTGAAAGCGATAGTCCCTTTCTTCCCTTCGCCGCTGATCGGAATCTCCAAGCGCGCTTCACCCTGCTGGGCTTCCTGGGAAGAGACCTCCAAAATTTTCTTCTGCGGGTCAAAATTGAAGACAATAATCGTGGTACCGGAGTCTGAGAAAACCGAGGTCAACTGGACGGCCTTGACCATCTCCTCCTTGGAGAAGGAGATCCTGGTCTCAAAATTTCCCGGAATGATCTGTTCGTATTCGGGGAATTCCCCTTCCAGCACTTGGGAAAGAACCAGAAAATCAGGGGCGTTAAAGAAGAGCTGGCCCTCCTCGGCCAGGCCGATCTCAACCTCTCCCTCGACCAAGCGGGAGACCTCTCCCAGCGAACGGGCCGGCACAACTGCCGTCAGCCCTTCCCCGACGATGGGGATTTTCTTCTCCCCCAAGCGGAAACCGTCCACCCCGGCCAACACCAGCGTTCCCCCTCCCAGCTTCAACATAATTCCGGTCAGGATTGGCCGGGATTCATCTTGCGCCGCCGCAAAAGAAACCTGGGTAACCGCTTCCTTAAAGTCCTTCGCCGGAATTTTGAAGAGAACTTTACCGGGAGAGGCCAGATTCGGAAATTCGGCGGCCGGCATCCCATTGATCTTGGAAGAAAAACTCTCCGCCGAAATGGTCAGAATATCTTTCTCGGCTTTGAGCGTCACCTTTCCCGGAGGGAGATTGGTGATCAGGGATACCAGCAAACGAGCGGGGACCGTGATCGCCCCCTCGGTGGAAACCTTGGCACCTACTTTCGTCTTGATCCCGGTCTCCAGATCGGTGGCGGCGAGGTGAAGGACCGCTTTTTCCGCCGTCAGAAGGACATTCTCCAGGATCGGTAGAGCCGACTTCGCCGAAGCCACTCGCGCCACTGCGGTCAGGCGGGGAAGCAAATTTTCTTGAAGAACGGTAACTTCCATGATTTCTTTTTGTGGAATTGCAACTCGCCTTGGGCGAGGCAGCACTTCCATTTACTTTTGGTTATCGACGGCGGGCTTTTCTCCAGGTACCACGACCACGTGCCGTTCTCGGTCCTCCCCCCGGCTCTCGGTAAAGACTCCCTTCTCATCTTGGAGAGTGATATGGACAACCCTTCTTTCCACGGCCGGCATCGCCGGAAAGGCCACTTCCTTGAGCAGAAAACGAGCCTTGTCCGCAGCTTCGAGCGCGCGGCGGCGTAGCTCCTCTTCCCGCTGCTGGCGGTAGCCACCGGCCTCCAGAGAAAATGGCTGAAACTCCCCGACTTTGCGCATCAGCATCACGCCCAGAACCGCTTGGAGAGCATTCAAAGTCTGGCCGTGGAAACCGATCAGAAAGGAGCTATCGTCGGGGTCTTCCGGCTTGAGGTCAATCAAAAGCCGCCCTTCTTCTTCCTTAACCTGAATCTGGGAAGGGATTCCCATCTTTGTTAAAAGCTCTTCACTTGTTTCGGTAAGAAATTTTTGCGCTTTCATTTTCGTCTCTTTGGAAATGCTAGGTCGTTTCTCCGGCCGTTAAATTTCCGAAGAGCAGAAATTTCTAGGTCGTTTCCTCGGCCGTCCATCGGGGTCGCTTCCAATCTAACACACCACACAGATAGTAGTCAGTAGTCAGGAGTCACAAGCGGGTCGCCAGGGGCGCGCAGGGGAGATACCTTTGAGGAACATCCCGCAGGGCAACGAGGGAGAAGCGGCCGGTTTAGCAAACAGGAACGCTGTTTCCGAAAAGGCACTCCCCGAGCCCCCACACCATTAGGACTTCGAATGCGAACGCATGGCCACCCACTGCTGGGGGATCTGCAAAAGGGTGGAGACAAACCAGTAAAGCATCAATCCCGCCGGGAACTGCAGCCCCAAGAACAGGGTCAAAATCGGGAAGAGGAAAAGATTCTGCCGCTGCAGGGCGGAGGCGAAATCTTCCTTTTTGTCCTTGGCCTCATGAGCAACCTTGTGCTCCTGCGAAACCGCCGGCAACATCATTTTGGAAAGCACAAACTGAGAGACCGCGGCCAGAGCCGGAAGGATAAAGAACGGATCCTTCACGGAGAGATCCCAGAAGAGAAATTGGTGGTTGAGCCCCCCATCTTTTAGATTGGAAATGAAAACCTGATAGAGCGCAATCAGGATCACGAGCTGCAGCAGCTGGGGAAGGCAGCCGGCCAGGGGATTTACTCCTTTCTGCTTGAAAAGATCCATCTGAGCCGTTGCCAATTTCTGGCGGTCGCCTTTGTATTTCTCTTTTAAACGATCCAGCTCGGGCTTGATGTCCCGCTGGATCCGCATTGATTTCAAGGAAGGAAGGGTGAGCGGAAAGAGCAAAAGACGCAGAGCAACCGTGAGCGCGATGATCGCCAGACCCAGATTCGCACCCAAGATCTGATAGAAGAAGTGGAGGGCCGTGGTCAGGGGCGTGATGAGAAGAACATCCCAAATATTCATGATTTGACAATCTTAGCATCTCGCGCCTTTCCAAGATCAGGAACGGGATCAAAACCGCCTTTTGCGAAAGGATGACAGCGCAGAATGCGCTTAAATCCGAGGAACAGGCCGCGCCCCGCCCCGTACCTCTCCACCGCCTCGTGGGTGTATTCGGAACAGGTGGGTTGAAAGCGGCAGGCGCCCCCGAAGGCCAGCTGTCCCCAAGCGCCGTGGTCCGGAGAAAGAGTGCGCTGGTAGAACCGGATCAGTTTGAGCAAAAGTGTTTTCATTTTTGTTTCTCCAAAAATGCTAGGTCGTTTCTCCGGCCGTCCATTATCTCCTCATAATACCCCCGCTCTCTTTAGGGTCTGAGCGACCGCCTGGCGCAGGACCGGAGGATCCACTCGCAGAGCGGGCTCCCGCAACCAGAAAGCCCCCCAGGTGCCGCTCCTGATTGCCGGCAGAAATTCTTCTATCTGCGCCCGCAGAATTCGCTTCAGCCGATTGCGGCGGGTCGCCAACTTGCTGACATGGGTGGAAACGACAAAGCCAAACCGCACCGGGTCTTTCTGATTGGAGAGGAGAAAGAGATTGAAGAAAGGAGTTCCGTAGCGCTGGCCGTCCCTCTTTAACCGGCGAAAATCAAACTCGGCCAAGAGGCGATTCTCCCGAGGGAGCATTAGACGGGGACGATGGCGCGACGCCCTTTGAGACGACGGCGCTTCAAAACCGCTCGGCCGCCGGCGGTCTTCACCCGCCGCCGCCAGCCGTGAGTCGTGATTCTTTTGTTTTTGTTGGGCTGATATGTTCTTTTTGGCATGAGTAATTTTGCTACTCTTTATATTATAAGCCGCAAGTCTGTCTTTTGGTTCTCTCTGGGGCCACCGCAGAAATCTCGGCTCAACTATAGCACACCCCAAATTTCTTCTTCACCCCCTTGACACACCCCTGCGACTTAACCTAGTTATTAACTTACACATCTTCCCTGCCTCTCTTCGTTGTTCGACCACCTGCCACCCGCCTGCGGCTATCTAGCATTTTGAAGAACAAAATGAATTATAGAGAAACATGGCAAAACGTGCTTACCTTCCTCGAAAGGGACCTCTCCAAAGGGGTAATCTCCACTTTTTTTGGGACCGCTGAACTGGCCGAACTCGGTGAGGGAAGAGCGCGAATTCTCTGCCCAAATAGAATGGCGCTAGAACAGCTGCGCGCTCACCAATCCCAACTGGCAGAGGCCTTTCGAACGGTATGCGGCGGGGACCATCGGTTCTCTTTTGAGATAAAACCACTGGTGAGCACCGTCCCCCAGGACCCCGGAACGCTCTTCCATCACGCTCCCCCCAACGGACTGGCGGACTCCTACAGTTTCGAGAATTTTGTGGTCGGCATCTCCAACCAATTGGCGGTAGGTGTCGCCCAAGCCGTCGCGGAACAGCCAGGGGCGCTCCACAACCCATTCTTTGTTTATTCGGGGGTGGGCCTCGGAAAAACGCACCTCCTTCACGCCGTGGGAAACTCCATCAAGGAGAGGGTTCCGGACGCGCGCATCATCTATGCCTCCGCCGAACGATTCACGACCGAATTCATCCGTTCCATCCAGAGTCAGCAGACGGCGGCGAGCTTTCGGAGAAAATATCGGAGCGTGGACGCCCTGCTGATCGATGACGTTCAGTTTCTGGCCTCCCGCACCGCTTCCCAGGAAGAATTCTTCAACACCTTCAATGAACTCTATCTCGCCGGAAAACAAATTGTGATCGCTTCCGACCGCCATCCCGCCGAGATCCGCGATGTGCAGCAGCGGCTGGTTTCCCGGTTCGCGGGCGGAATGATTACCGACATTCAAGAACCGGACTTGGAGATGCGCCTACAAATTCTCAGAAGAAAGGCCGCCGACCAGCAGGCCCAAGTTTCGGAGGAAGTTCTTCTCTCCTTGGCGCAGAAGATTGAGGGCAGCATTCGCCAACTCGAGGGGGCCCTCCACCAACTGGTAGCGGTGGCCCGCGCCCAGCAGGCGGCGCCGACGGAGGAGCTGTTGAATGCCGTGATCAAAACAACCCCGCCGGTCAAACCCTTCGTAACTCCTCCGGATATTATCGACAGTGTTTGCCGCGCCTACCGCATCACGGCCGAACAACTCTGTTCTCCCAAACGCTCCCGGGAGGTGGTTCTTCCTCGCCAGGTGGCGGCGCATCTTTTGCACCAGATCAGCAAGGCCTCCTCAAACCAGATCGGGGAGCTTCTGGGAGGAAAGGACCACTCCACCATCCTGCATGGCTTGGGGAAGATTGAAAAACAATTGGCGACGGATGAAATCCTCAAGAATCAGGTAGAATCGATCCGTGGGGAAATTTTGGGGAAGAATCGTTGAAAAAGTAAAGAAGTCCCGCCGTTCTCTTGTTTTCCCCAAATCAATCTCTATTTATCCACAAGTTTTCCCCAAGATAAATTTTCATAATATCTGGATTAAATTGGACTTTTCCACAGGTAAACTGCCTCCTATACTGGTACTATTATTCTCTTTTATTATTCTCCTATTTCCAAACAACCTCGCCAAACACTTTGTCCTACCGCAGAGCTACGTGCTAGGTCTATTGATCGACTACCTATCTCCGGCCATTTACCTCACCGAAATTCTGGTGGCCCTACTGCTGCTCTTGAGCCTGCGGCGATTTCTCAAACATAAGCTCGATCAGCCCCGAAAGACCTTTCTGGTTCTGGCGGGAATTTTTTTGGTGACTCTTCTGCCTTCGGTTTGGCATGGTTCGACTTCGCTCACCGCCGATGGGGGGTTTTCTTTAATCTCCCTCTGGCGCTGGTTGGAGGTAGCACTCTGGTTATGTTTTGGATTTTGGGTGGCAACCTTCATTTCGGAGAAAGGAAGAAAAATCCTTTTTCTGCTCCTCGCTATGGCTATCGGTTGGGTTTCCCTGTTAGCCCTCGGCCAATTTCTCACCCAGCACTCTCTTCTGGGTTATTGGTTTCTGGGGGAGCCAAGTTTGAACCCTTCTCTGGGGGGAGTGGCACTAGGCTCTTGGGGAGGAAGAGAGGTTCTTCGGGCCTACGGAACTTTTCCGCATCCCAATGTTTTGGGCGGAGTCCTGAGCGTGATTCTGGTTTGGCTGGCGGCGCGAAAGCACTGGCTGGGATTTGGGATGGGCCTGGCGGCTGTGGTCACCTCTCTGTCCCGGACGGCTTGGGTATCCTTGGCCGGAGGATTAACCACTCTGCTGGCCGGGTTTCACTCCTTTGTCCTCTGGAGTGATCTCTCTTTCAGCCGGCGGTGGGAGCTTCTGGGGAGCGCTTGGGAAATGGTCAAGAGCTCGCCGCTGTTCGGGTTAGGGCTAGGGCAGTTTACTAGTGTTCTGCCCGATTTCGGCCTCCCTTCCGGTCTCTCTCTGTTCATTCAGCCGGTCCACAATATTTTTGCCCTGATCGCGGCAGAGAGCGGGATTCTGGCTCTGCTGGCTTTCATTCTCCTGCTCACCGCCGCCTTCCGCCAGACCATTCGGCAGAAGGAACGGCTGATGACGCTTGCCCTGCTTCAGCTGGTTTTCCTAGGGCTCTTTGACCACTACCTATACACCTCGCCCCAGGGCCTCTTTCTTTTTTCCTTGATTATGGGACTTTCCTTTAGTTATTCTGATAACTAATGGAAGACTTTCCTGCTTCGCCGCCTGTCGGCTCGCCGCCGGTTCCCGTTCCTCCTCCCGGTCCTGCTCCGGTGCTTACTCCTGTGGCACCGCCTCCTCCGCCACCTCCACCCCCGCCGCCTCTGCCAACCCCGCTTCCTTCCCCAATCGCGGCTCCTCTCCCACCCCCGCCGCCTCCGGTGCCCAAGCCGAGTATTCCGCTCCCCTCCGCCTCGCCCTTTCCGTTAGCAGGGGGACCAAAACCGTTCGGGCCACCTCCACCTCCACCCCCACCGCCTCCCACCGCGCCCCCGGTGCCTTTAGCAGAGGAAGCCCCGGCCGGAAACCTAATTGAGAAGCTGCGCGGGCTGATCCGGCCGCTGGTGATTTTGATGGTCGTGATTATCCTGGGAATAGCCGTCGCCAGCTTTGCCAGTTTGGACCTCTCCCGCTTGCCGCTAATTGGAGGATTGTTCCAGGGAGGAGAAGTAACTCTGACCTATTGGGGACTCTGGGAGAGTCCTGACGTTATCAATCCGCTTATTACCTCTTTCATTGACGAGTACAAGAAAGAAAATCCGAGAGTGAACCTCACCATCAATTACGAAAAACGTTCCTTCGGCACGCTCGAGCAGTACAAAGAAACCCTGCTGACGCGCCTTCAGCAAGGGACCGGCCCGGACATTTTCCGCCTCCACAACTCTTGGGTGGGGAATTTTTCCACGGAGATCGCTCCTCTGCCGGCGGATGTGCTCTCGGAGCAGGACTACGCTCTTCGCTTCTATCCGGCGGCACTCGCCGCCGCCAAGGTCGGGACGGAGCTCTATACCATCCCGTTGGAATATGACGGATTGGTCCTCTTCTACAATAAAGCCCTTCTTAAGGGAGTGGCCGTGCCGGAGAAAATCAAGACCTGGGAGGATTTTCGCCGCGAGGCGGTCCGACTCACCACCTGGAAAAACAACGACGCCAACAAAGGAGCGATCCTCAAATCCGGCGCCGCTTTCGGGACGGCTAACAACATCTCCCACTCCGCCGACATTCTCTCTCTGCTGTTGGCCCAGAGCGGCGTTGATTCGCTGACGGAGCTCAATACCCAGGCGGCGGCCGATGCTCTTACCTTCTATACGAACTTTTCAAAGGTGGATCGGGTTTGGGACGAGACTCTGCCTTTTTCGATCAACGCCTTTGCCAACGGTCAGGTGGCGATGCTCATCGCCCCGTCCTGGCGGGCGCTCGATATTGCCGCGCTGAATCCCGATCTCGAATTCGCCGCCTCGGCTGTTCCCCAGCTCCCGGCCGCAACAGAGGGGGGCGTGCACTGGGGAACCTTCTGGACGGAGAGCGTTAGCGCCGACACGGAGCGCAACGAGGTCGCCTGGGCGTTCCTGGAATACCTCACCCGTGAGGACCAGCAGCGGGCCCTCTACGCCGCCGAGGCGCAGACCCGGCCCTTTGGGGAGCCCTACGCGGTGCGGTCGCTCGCCGCCAGCCTGGCCGAGCACGAGATTCTCGGTCCTCTTCTCGAAACCGCCCCGGAGGCCGTCTCCGCCAAGACGGTGGACCTCTCCGGCAACCAGACATACGCGGATGCGCTGCACAAAGCGGTCTCGGATGTTTTGGGAACGGTTAAATCCGCCGACGCCTTGAAAACCGCTCAGGCCACGATTGATCAACTCGAAGGCAAAGCCCCATCCGAGGAATAGAGGCAGTGCTGCCTATCGCTAGCGCTCAAGTTGCACAAATTATTCGCTGACGCTGCGTCATTTGTAGCCTTCAGGTAGACTGAACTTATGGAATTGGTACCAATTCGACCAGTGCCCAAGCGCCAGTTTGACCAATTTGGTGTGACCGAAGAGACGCTAGCGGCCCGCGTCAATCTTTTAGGGGAGAGGGGTTTTCTGATTGATTCCAAGATCCTCTTTCTCGGCGACTATGATCTCACTTCCCTAGCGGCCCAGCCGCGAGGGAAGAACACCGAGATCTGGGCGTTGGACATTGACCAGGATGTCTTGGAGGTGCTCAAGCGAGAGAGCGGCAACGCCATTTTCACCGCCCATCACAACCTGACTTTTCCCCTGCCGAAACGGCTCCTGGCTTCTTTCGATGCCGTTTTTACCGATCCCCCTTATACGCCGGAAGGCGTATCGTTGTTCCTGTCTCGATCGTTGGAGGCCTTGGTCAAAGGAGTCCGCGGCCGCATCTTTCTCTCCTACGGTTCCCTCGATCCGGTGCGGTTGCTGGCGGTGCAGGAAAAAATCCTGGCCCACGGAGTTTTGATAGAGGAGCTGCGGCCGAGATTCAACGAATACCTCAATGCCAAGACAATCGGGGATGCTTCGGATCTTTATCTACTTCGGCCGACGGCCAAAGCGCGGCCCACGATTAAAGGCGAGTATTCCGGAAGGATCTACACCAACGAATGAAATGAGATGGTGCTTGAACCGCCTTCGGTGGTCGTCCACCAACGAATAAAATAAGAAAGGTGTTACTCTTTTTCCAGGATGGAAAAGACATTTAATTCTACCGCGGTCGAAAGCAAAATCTACGAAAAATGGGAACG
Source organism: Patescibacteria group bacterium (assembly GCA_035291485.1). Taxonomy (GTDB): domain Bacteria; phylum Patescibacteriota; class WWE3; order 9FT-COMBO-53-11; family 9FT-COMBO-53-11; genus 9FT-COMBO-53-11. The sequence goes on from DATDSA010000005.1 coordinate 11,728, forward strand.
ATCCGGCTCCTTCACTCCCAAGATCGACCCCAAAAAGAAACCCTTCACCATCATCATGCCTCCGCCCAATGCTAGTGACCCGCTGCACATAGGCCATGCGAGGTTTGTCGCGATTGAAGATATTCTCACCCGCTACCACCGGATGAAGGGCGAGCCAACCCTCTGGCTTCCGGGAGCCGATCACGCCGGAATCGAAACGCAGTTTGTATTTGAACGAAAACTCAAGGAAAAAGGGAAAAGCAGGTTCGATTACGATCGCGAAACTCTCTACCAAATGATTTGGGATGACGTCGCCGCCAACAAAAAAATTATGGAAGCCCAGCTCAAAAAACTTGGCGCCTCCTGCGATTGGACCCGCAACAAGTTTACGCTTGACCCCGCCATCATCAAGATCGTCTATCGAACTTTTAAAAAACTTTTCGAGGAAGGGTTGGTCTATCGGGGGAACCGGTTGGTCAACTACTGCACCCACTGCGGAACGGCCTACTCCAATCTGGAAGTAGATCACATGGAGAGGACGGACCCGCTCTATTTCATGAAGTACGGTCCTTTTACTCTGGCGACGGTGCGGCCGGAAACAAAATTCGGCGACACCGCGGTGGCGGTTCACCCTAAAGACAAACGCTACGTCGAATGGGTGGGTAAGGAGATCGAGGTGAAGGGTCTGCTGGGCAAGTTTAAGATCAAGGTGATTGCCGATGAAGCAGTGAATCCGGAGTTTGGGACGGGGGTGGTCAAAGTCACGCCGGCCCACGACCCGGTGGACTGGGAAATGGGCCGCCGCCATAATCTGGAGGTCAAGCAGGTGATTGGCCTGGATGGCTGCCTGAACGAGAAGACCGGCCGGTACCAGGGGCTGACCGTTAAGGAGGCGCGGCGGGTGGTGGTTGAGGATCTCCAGAAGGCGGGATTGCTGGAGAAGGTGGATGAGAATTACCGACACGCGGTTGCCGTCTGCTACCGCTGCAAGTCGGTGATCGAGCCTCTGCCGATGGAGCAATGGTTCCTGAAGGTGGCGCCGTTGGTGAAAAAGGCCCTGGCCGCAATGGACAAGGGAGAGGTAAAGTTCACCGCCAAGCGTTTTGACAAGATCGCCCGCCATTGGTATGCCAATCTCTACGACTGGAATATCAGCCGGCAAATCGTCTGGGGAATGCGGATTCCCGCCTGGCGGTGCGAAAAGTGCGGCGAGTGGACGATTACCGACGGCCCTGCGCCCGCAAAATGCCCGCATTGTTCGGGTACTAAACTTACCCAGGATTCGGACACCTTTGATACCTGGTTCTCGTCCGGCCAGTGGCCGTTCGCCACCTTTCAGACCGCCCAAAAGGGTGACTTCGAGTACTTCTACCCGACCGCGGTGATGGAAACCGCCCACGACATCATCCCGTTTTGGGTGATTCGGATGATTATGCTTGGGCTCTACGAAACCGGAGAGGTTCCGTTCCGGGAGGTCCTGATTCACGGATTGGTACGGGACAAAGAGGGGAAGAAAATCAGCAAGTCCAAGGGGAACGTGATTGACCCCCTCGTGATGGTGGAGCGCTACGGGGCGGACGCTCTCCGGATGGGAATCGTCTGGGGGGCTCTAGTCGAGAACGACATTTCCCTCTCCGAGGATAATATTCGCGGCCAGCGCAACTTCGCTAACAAAATTTGGAACGTTGCCAGATTTATCTCCGACTTTACAACCGGAAGAACTTATGCTGGTCACAGAGCGTCTCCCAAAGTTAAATCCGATGAGGACGAATGGATTAAAAAGGAACTGCGAGAAACAACTAAAAGGGTTACAAAAGCGCTGGACAATTATCACCTTAACGAAGCAGTCGAGGAGCTCTACGAATTCGTTTGGCATAAATTTGCGGATATTTACATTGAGAAAGTAAAACACAGAAATATTGAGGCGAGACCTATCCTAGAGGAAGTCTTAAAAACAAGCCTAAAGCTGCTCCATCCCTTTATGCCTTTTGTGACCGAAGCAATTTGGGAGGAGTTGGGGGAAAAAGAGATGCTGATTATCTCCCCTTGGCCTAAATCTTAACCCCGATGCTGAACGGATTTACCAGCCCCGAAATATTTTTGTTCTTAATCTTTGCCTTCCTGGCCGAGGTGGTGGGAACATTGGCGGGATTTGGCTCCTCGATGATTCTAGTGCCGCTCACCGCCCTTTTTGTTGATGTCAAAACCACCATTGCCGTGGTCGGCCTTTTCCATTTCTTTGGGCAGGTGGTAGACCTCTTCCTCTGGGGACGCTACATCAACTGGCGAATCACGGCCCTGTTCGCCGGCCTAGGAATTATTTTCTCCTTTCTGGGCGCGGCGCTGATTACGATCCTTCCCTCCCAAACAGTGCTTTTGATTTTGGGAGTGTTTCTAGCGGTCTACGCCCTCGCTTCGCTGTTGGGCAAGAAACTGGTTTTGCCAAAGACCAATCTTTCAATTCTTTCAATGGGTGGGGCAGTGGGGTTCTTAGCCGGATTGACCGGAACCGCCGGAGCGATGCGCACCGCCTTTCTCTCGACCTTGGGGCTTGCCAAAGCGAATTTCCTCGGGACTTCCAACGCGATTGCATTTTTCGTCGATTTCACTCGGGTTGCGGTTTATGCCGGCAGCGGGATCCTCAAATTTGACCTCCCGTTTTGGCTAGCGGTTTTGGGAGTATCGATTTTTGGGAGCTTGGTCGGCCGGAAGCTGGTCCTGCGGATCAATGAAAAAACTTTCTATCGGATCGTCTATGCGGCTCTTTTGCTGGCGGGAATTAAATTTATCTTTAGCTAAAATCTCAAGGGGAGACTAATATAGTATATATCTTTAAACCATATACTATAAAGGAACTACTTTAAGGGAGATTATTTTTCTGACGATTTTTCCGGCTTCTCTTCCTTAGGAGATTCTTTAGAGGATTCTTGAGGAGTTGTCTTGGTCTTGTCCTCGCCTTCACCCTCGATGGCTTCGCCCTCCTCACCCTCCGGTTTCTCCGCGATGGCCTCTACTCCGGCGATAGCCTCCGCCTCGGTCACCGGTACCTCCTCGACCTCTTCCGCTTGCGGGAAGTCGAGCTTTACCGCCAGCTCTTCCAGCTCGTGGCCGACGATCGTGACTTTGGCGAGGTCAATCGGGAGATCCTTGATGGCGATACCGGTCCCGACCTCATTCATTCCTGAGATATCCACGGTGATTTTCTGCGGCAGATCCTGGGGGAAACACTCCACCTCGAGTTCGTCCAGGAGCGTCAGCAGGACGCCTTCGCCTGACCGTACCGGAATGGACTCGCCCACAACCTCCACCGGGACGGTGGCGGTAATCTTTTCCCCGGCCGCAACGCGGCGCAGGTCGGCGTGAAGAAGTTTGCCAAGCGGATCGCGCTGGACATCCGCGATCAGAATTTTCTCTTTCTTCCCGCCCAGATCCAGGTCCAAAAGGGTGGACTCGCCGGCTTCTTCGTAGACTCGGCGAAAGGTATTCAGGTCCAGTTCAACGGGGGTGGAGCCCTCATCTCCGCCGAAGAGAATTGCCGGCAGGACCCCGCCGCGGCGAAGCGAGCGCACTTTTTTCCCCAAAACTTTTCTTTTCTCGGCCTTTAGTTCCATCGTCTAAAAATTCTACCACGGCCCACTCAATAAAAAAGCTCCGAGGGAGGGTCGGAGCCTATTCGAGATTCTTCTTCACGGCGGCGAGAATTTGGGCAAAAACCTCCTCTTCACTCTTTTCGCCGTCGATCCGGGCATGCGCAACCCGTTCTTTGAGGAAATTCAAGGCCGGTTGGGTTAGCTCCTCAAATTCTCGGACGCGTGTTCCGTCAACCATCCCTTCGTACTTCCACTTCTCCTCATCTTGCTGCTCTTGCGGGAGAGGAGTCCCGCACTCCGGACATGGTTTTCCTCTCTGTTCGAGAGTAGCTCCATACCGGCAAATCTTGTTTTCGCAGGTAATCCGTGTGCGACTGCGTTCCGTTGCGGTTTCAAGAGAAACTGTTACTTCCAAGACCAGGATGCGATCCTTTCCGTAGCATTCTTCCAGAAGCGGCAGCACGATCTGCGCCTCGATAACCGTTCGAGGTGATCCAGAAAAGATTACACCCTTTCCTTCCCCCGAGTAATAACGGATGCGCTCCGAAACCATGGCCGCAACCCATTCCTTAGTATTGAGCACCTTGCCGAAGTAACGCTTCTTTTCCCTTTGCACGATGGGATCGTCAGCGAAGGCCGGGTCGGTGATCCGCCGGAAGATCTCGCCGCCGGTATCGAAGTGCACAAAATCGGGAAACTGTTTGGCGAGCCGGAATGCCTGGGTTCCCTTTCCAGCGCCCGGTAGACCCATCAGCAGGATTGCGCCTGGTTTCATATCATCTCTCCTTGAGATTGATCTCAAACTTCAGATCTTGGGTTAAGCTCCCTTCAAAAATAAGCTTATTGTCTACTCTTTGCAAGCCGGTGCTGGTGGCTGTGTATCCGAACGGTTCCTCGAATTCGAAGTGGAAAGCATCGCCGACTGTACCCGGTTGTTTCTGGATTAGCAGGGTGTAATCGCCTTGGCCGTTGATGCTCTTGGGCAAATCATAAATGAGGGTTAAGGTTTGTTCACTTTGGGGGGCTACCGTGATGTAGGTACTTACTTTATAGGGAGTATTAAAAAGAGTTTTTCCATTGGAGGTGCCGGTCGAAAAATTGCTTAAGACATTTTCCTTTCCCCGGTGGGCTTCAATAAGTATTGAACCCTGGGGGACCATTACCGAAGTTTTATTAAGATAGTCTCCTCCCGGCCAGGCATCGGTGCCCTCGTTCTTCCAAGTGACTATTAGTTCGGCCCGCATTGTCCCTTCGCGGGTAGTATTAAAAATTCGGTAAGCGATCGTACGTTTGACCCAAACTGTTCCTTTTGTGCCTGCGTGATGGTCATAGGGGTAAAGGAAGTCGCCCTCTGCTTCGCGGATCCTCCCGGCAAAGTTGCTTTCCAAAGCGGCCAGATAAACGTCGGGATTATCAAAATAAAGTAAGAGTTCCTTACCCTTTAAGCTTTCCCAAGCCAGTTGAGCGACTTTAGGATATTCGTCACGGCCGACGCTAAAAAGCTGGTTTAGAACCCCTTCTCCCAGGGCCTGAATAAATCTTTTCTTTTTATCCGTTCCGGGGAAGAAGTCGGTTTCCACTTCGCGGGTGGTGACTTCGAAAAAGTTTTCGGCGGTGATTTCTTGATTATCAAAATCGGTGAGGGTAAACGGGCCGGTAATATCGAGGAGATCCTGGGCGAAGTGCAAATCAACTCCGACCACTCCTTGAACCGTTTTTCCTTCCCCCTGTTGGAAAGTGTCGGCGATTGCCTGGGCGTTATCCTTAAAATCTGGTCGCAGAGAGAACGCGCCCGAAGTGGTTCTTGCTCCCAATGTGGATTGAATATGGAGAAAATCGCTCTCGTTGTAAAACTTTAATTCCTTGATCGCCCCGTTCTGGAGCTGGAGATAAGCAAACGTTCCCATCCTCCCGCCGCCGGGATGGATTTCGGCCGAGTTTTGGAAGAGAATGAGGTAGTTCCGTTCTCCCTTGTACCCCAAAAGCTCCGGCAATCCCAGAGCGAGCCCCTCGCCGAAGCGCACGGCTCGCAGTCCCTCCTCGAAGACCGGTTCCAGCGCGGTGCGGAGCGGCCGCCAGAGCCGGGAATCATCCTGCCGGATATCCAGCCAGGCGAAGGTGAGCTGTTCCTCCGCCAGGGAAAAAGCGGCGGCGAGGTCACGGAATTCCGCCGCGCCCTGCGGTGTGACCGGTTCTCCCCGTCGGCTCCTAACGAGATTATCCAGGGCGGTGGTGAGGGTCTGGGCTTGATCACCGATCTCGGCCGCGGCGCCCACTGCCTCAGCCAGGGGCCGGGCGGGCGGGATAATTTTTCCGAATCTCTCCAGGCTGCCGGCCGCGACGGAGACAGCGGTGGCCGCCGCCGCAAAGTCGCCTCGGCCCAGTAGCGTCTTGGCGCGTTGGAGTTGGATCACTCCCAAGGAAGCATTCCCGCCGAGATAGATGACTGGAGACAGAACGACCATAATTCCCGCCAGAGCAATGCCAACCCGCCTCGAGATCCGGGGGAGCGTAATCTTTAATTTTCGAATTTTGAGGAGGGGCGCCCGCAGGTGCGGCAGCTGCCAACCCATCGCGCGAGGAACGGCCGGAGCGGTTTTGAGGATCGCCACAATCCCGTCGTGGAAGGGGGTTTTAATCCTGAATTCCGGCAGGGGTTTGCCAATCACTTCCTTTTTTTCCTCCACCGCCGCCAGGCCGCGGTGGAAGACGATCTCGTGCCGGCCGCCGCCCAGGTCGTGGAGCAGGTGGGCGGCTGCTTCGGAGGTGATCGGAATTGAGGGAGCGAGGGCATAGGTCTCACCGCTCTTGGCCTGTTCCAACGCCAGCACCAATCCCTCGACCGCATCATCCAGGTAGAGATAATGATCGCTGTCCTTCCCCTCGCCATAGAGGGTGAGGATGTTTCCTTCGGAGAACTCGCTGACCAGATGACCGAGCGCGCCAGAATCCGAGGAAGGAACTCCCGGTCCAAAGAGCCGTCCCAGGTTGAGGGTTACCGTGTCGATTCCTCCCTGCTTCTCGGCCTCTTCAACAAACGTGCGGGCGAAGTGGAAGGCCTCATCGTAGAGGTGATCATCGGTTCGCCAACCGACCAGAAACAAACGGCTCTGGTCCTTCCGCACTTTGTTCAACAGCAGCCGGGTTCCTTCGGCGGTTTGGGCGGGATCATGAGCGAGTTGGAAGATGAGGTCGTAGCGGGCTTTGGGAGGATCTCCCTCGGGTAGAATGGCCGTCTGGTGGCCTTGCTTCGTCAAGGCCGCTTTGAGCTTCTTCATAAAATTTACTTCCCCGTAGGCCAGTAGGATGTGCATCGGTATTCTCCTTAAGCCCATTTTAACTGATATATAATCGGACTACGATGCGTTTCTTTCTTTTCACCGACGGCGCCTCTCGCGGCAACCCCGGGCCGGCGGCGGCCGGGGCAATTCTTAAAAATGAAAAAGGCCAAGTTATTCTGAAGGGATCCCAGTTTCTAGGGCGGATGACCAACAACGAAGCCGAATACCGGGCGCTTCTTTTTGGCCTAAACAAGGCCCAGACTCAAGCGCGGGGTGGCGAGTTGGTAATTCTCATGGACTCCGAGCTCGTGATCTCCCAGCTGCGGGGGGTCTACAAGATAAAAGCCCCCCACCTCCGAGAGCTTCTCATGGAGGTAAAAATAAAAGAGCGCGCTTTTCCTAAAGTTTTCTACAAGCTGATTCCGCGAGAGAAGAACGCCCAAGCGGATGCTCTGGCCAATGAAGCGTTGGACAGGACTCTATGAACGATCTGGAGACGGCCGTTCTTAAAACCCTCTGTTACCGGGATCTCTTTGACTATCCGCTTTCGGGCGGGGAGGTGGCCGAGTTTTTGGTTGAGGATGACGCCCACCCTTCTCAGGTGGAGCGGGTCTTGGCTCAGCTGACCGCGGAAGGAAAGATCGGCCAGGCTCAGGGTTTCTACTTTCTGCCGGGGCGAGAAAAGATCGCTGCCGTTCGGCGCCAGCGAGAGCTGATCAGCGAACGCAAGTATGCCCGGGCGCTGAAGCTATCCCAGATTTTACGCCATTTTCCCTGGGTGCGGGCGGTTTTTATCACCGGCGCTCTCGCCGCCGGCAACGCCGAGAAGGCGGCCGATCTGGATTTTCTGGTAGTGACCCGCCGCAACCGGGTTTGGCTGACTCGACTGGGGGCCTATTTACTTTTTTCAGTGCTGGGGTGGAAACGGCCGCGGGGAGTAGAGGAGGCGCCTGACCGCGTTTGCCTGAATATGTTCCTGGCGGAGGACGAGCTGGCGGTGCCGGATGAGGAGCAGAATCTTTTCACCGCCCATGAAGTGGCTCTGGCCCATCCGCTCTGGGCAAAGGATTTTCTCCACCAGCGTTTTTTGGGGGTGAATCCTTGGGTAAAAAATTTCCTTCCCAATCTGGAATTGCCTGAGGTAAAGATCCCCGCCCCCGAGCCGTTCGGTCGCCCCACTGCTATCGTCCGGGGAGTGACTTCGTTCGTCTTTGATCTCGCCGATTGGGTTTCTTACCAGCTCCAGCTCCTCTACATGCGCGGCCGGCGCACTCGAGAGGTGGTCGAGCGGAACCGAATCCTCTTTCACCCGATCGATCTATCCAAAGATATTTTGTCCGCCTACCGAGTGAAGCTGTATGCTCAACTGCATCGAAACCCTAACTACAAATGACGCAGTGCCAGCGAGTAATTTGTGCAACCTGAACGCTAGTTAAGGGCAGCACGCCCAGCTCCACCGGAACCCTAAGTATGGTGTTAAACTGCCGTAAGAATGGTTAAGATTTTGCACGGCCGCCGCAACTTTTCCCAGCACCGAACCTTTCGGGTTCGGGTTCCCCTGGTGCGGGTTCTACTTCTTCTGGCAATCGCCGCGGTCTTGGGATTGGCCGGCGCCTGGGGCCTCTGGAAAAAACAGAGCTACGTCGTCGCTGTTCCCCAGATTGAAACTCTTTTTCCTTTGAGCGGGGCGGTGGGAACTGAAGTTACGATCACTGGTTCCGGCTTCGCCAGGACCGAGAATGCCGTACTGTTCGCCCCCCAAGACGGCATGCCCGGTTTTATCTCCGATCTAAAATCCGGAAACGGAAAGACCCTGAAATTCACGGTTCCCGAAGGGCTGAACCTTTGCGCCCCTAACGCCGAAGAGAGAGGTATTCCTTGTCCACTGGTTTATCCCCAGGTAGGGGCAGGAGAATATGAAGTTAGTGTTCAGAATTCCGCCGGCGAAAGTGACTCCGCCACCTTTACCGTCACGGAATGATTGGGAATTTGCTCCCTTGAACTTCCCGTGTTAACTTTTAGCTAACCCAAAGAAAGAGAGGAGTGAGCGATGCCCAAGATTCGGCTCGACCTGGACCGCTTGGAGTCTTACGCCCTTTTGGTGATGACGGAGACCATTCGCCGGCGTTTTTTCGCCAACGACGAAGGGATCCCGTTTATCGCTGCGATGTGGACGGAAACGGAGAACCGCGAGTACACCCAGGTGAACTACCTCTTCGAGGCTTCCCAGTCGGATTGGAGGGCGGAGGTGCAGGTTAACGCCGGCGACATCTGGCCGAAGAGCGG
>DATDSA010000006.1:0-2251 GCA_035291485.1 Patescibacteria group bacterium
CAGACGGGGTTGGCCGCGTGAAATTCAAAAGTGGGGTCGGCCACCTTCCCCTGGTTGCGGGGGTGGCGGGCGTGGTCCAGAATTTCTTCGCGGTAGATGTCCATCGTTAAACTTTCAGGATCTTTTTGGCTTTTCCGATTGCCTCCACCAGCACATCAATTTCAGAAGTGGTGTTGTAAAAAGCAAAGCTGGCTCGGGCGCTGGCGTTGATCTTCAGATGGGTGTGGAGGGGCATGGCGCAGTGGTTTCCGGAACGCACCGCCACTCCTTCCTGGTCCAGAACGGTCGCTAGGTCGTGGGGGTGAATCCCGGCCACATTGAAAGCAACCACTCCTCCCCGATCCCCGGAATTCTGGGGACCGTAGATCGTTAGTCCCGGCACCGCCGCCAATTTTTTGAAGGCGCACTCCAAAAGTTCTTCCTCGTATTGCCGAATATTCTCCATTCCAACGGAAGACAGGTAATCAACCGCCGCTCCTAACCCGATCACCGGCGCAATACTGGGGGTACCGGCCTCGAACTTGTAGGGAGCGTCTTTGAAGGAGGACTCGCGGAGGGAGACCTCCTTAATCATCTCCCCTCCTCCCAGGAAGGGTGGCATCCCGTCCAGAATCTCTGCCCTCCCCCACAGTACGCCCGTGCCGGTCGGTCCCATCATTTTGTGGCTCGAAAAGGCGTAGAAATCGCAGCCCAAACTTGCCACGTCCACCGGCAGGTGAGCAACCGCCTGCGCCCCATCCACCAAAACTGTCGCCCCCACCTCGTGGGCGACTTCGGCCAGCTTCTTAACCGGGTTGACGGTACCCAGAACGTTGGAAACGTGAACGAAAGAAACTAGTTTGGGCCGGAACCGGCGGATCATTTCTTCGGGATCCTCCAGATAACCAGCAGCGGTGACCGGAATAAATTCCAGATTGAGCTTCTTGCGCTGGGCCAAAAATTGCCAGGGGACCAGATTGCTGTGGTGCTCCATCAGCGTGAGAAGGATCGTGTCTCCCTCCTTGAGAAACTTCTCTCCCCAGGAGTAGGCCACCAGATTGATCGCCTCGGTGGTCCCGCGGGTGAAGATGATTTCGGCCGGATTGGCAGCGCCGACGAACTTGGCAACTTTGCCCCGAGAACCTTCGTAGGCCGCCGTCGCTTCTTCCGCCAACAGATGGATTCCCCGATGGACGTTCGCGTTATACCTCTCGTAATAATCACTAATAGCTTTAATCACCGGCCGGGGTTTTTGAGTCGTGGCGGCATTATCAAAGTAAACCAGGGGCTTATCGTGAACCTTTCGGCTTAGAATCGGAAAATCGGATCGTAGCTTTTCGGGATCAAACCGGTTAAATTTCGACAAGGATGTCCTCCCCTTCCACCTTCACCGGATAGGTTGCGATCGGAGCCGTTGCCGGCAGGAAACGAACCGCCCCGCTCTTGACGTCGAAGCGGGAACCGTGGCAGGGGCACTCCACCTCCTGCTCAATCAAGGAACCCTCCCCTAACGAGCACTGGGCGTGGGTACAGGTGTCGTCGATCGCAAAAAATTCCGAGCCGATATGAGCCAGCGCCACTTTTTTGCCTCCGGCGGAGAGGGTGTGAATCTCTCCTTCGGGAATGTCTGAGTTTTTGGCGACCTTAATCCAAGGCATAGCTGATAACCTTCTCCAACCTCGATCCTAGCTTTTTGTCTTCCTTACCTGCAACGGCTTTACCAAGAAATCCGGCTACCAGGAGCCGTTCGGCCTCCTCCTGGCTCAGCCCGCGGCTCTGTAGATAGAAGAGTTGCTCCTCGTCCACCGCCGAGGACGTGGCCGCGTGGGAAGCCCGCACCTCATCGGCCTCGATCTCGAGGTAAGGGAGAGCCTCAATCCGCGCCTCCTTTCCTAAGAGAAGCGTGCGCTCCTCCAGAAAATCGTCCGAACCCTGCGCCCTCTTTTCGATCTTGATGAGTCCACTGACCCGGGCGGTGGCGCGGTCTCGAAGCACTCCTCTCACCGTGACCCGGCCCCTGGTCTTGGGGGCGGAGTGAATCGCGGAGACGTCCAGATCGATCCGGTCGTCACCCTTGCCGGCGAAAACGATCACCAATTCTTCTTCTTTCCCAACTCGGTTGAGACGCAGCACAATTTTTCGGCTTGTGTTACCAAAAATAGGAACAAGAATCATCCCACACTTCCTTCCATCTCCAACTCTATTAGTCGATTCAATTCCACCGCGTATTCCAGAGGCAGGACCTTGATGATTGGTTCGATGAAGCCGTTCA
>DATDSA010000007.1:0-11331 GCA_035291485.1 Patescibacteria group bacterium
GGACCTCATTCTTACCAAGAATGCGCTCTGCCAACTGAGCTATGTCGGCACTGTTGGTGCTAGGGGAGGGATTCGAACCCCCGTAGCCACAAGGGCACCTCGTCTACAGCGAGGCGCATTTGACCGCTCTGCCACCCTAGCAAACCTCTGGAGCCGGTGACAGGGATTGAACCTGTGACAACCTGTTTACAAAACAGGTGCTCTACCGCTGAGCTACACCGGCCTGCGGTTTATTTCGCGCTAGCGAAAGTAGCGATCTCCGATCGCGTCTAAAACAGCTGCTCTGCCGTTGTATCGTCCTCGCTAACGCTCGAACGACCGGTAGTGCTCCTTGCGTGTGCACTACCTAGCTACCTCGACACGAACTGCCGAATTGCAACTCGCCACAGGCGAGACAGCACCTCGGCGAATATTAACATTTTAACACGGGAATACTGCTAAAATGCCTCTAAGATGCCCAATCACAACCAAGCACCAGCGAGGTTGCTAGGTTCGCGTGGCGAGCCGTCGAATGTTCGCCAGCAGATAATCCAAACCGCCATTGAGAGCATCGAGACCAAGATGCGGGCGCGCCGCTCCTGGATCGAAAGGCTGGAGGACCGGATTGCGGCGGTCTTCGGAACGACCGAGTTCCTCTTTCTTAATATTGCCTGGTTTGGGACCTGGCTGTTGCTCAACTCGGGGGTAATACCCGGGGTGAAGCCGTTTGATCCCTTCCCGCACATCTTTCTGACCACAACGGTTTCGCTAGAAGCCATCATTCTGGCCATCTTTGTCCTCATCACCCAAAACCGACAGGAACGGATTAATAGCCTGCGGGAGGAGATGGGACTGCAGATCGACACCATCACCGAACAGGAAAATACAAAAATTCTCAAAATCCTGGCCGAAATCCTGAAAAAAATGGGGGTGGATGTCACCCATGACCCTGAACTCAAGCAGATGCTGGAGCCTCTCAACCAGGAGGAGATTGAACGTCAACTCGAGAATCAGCTTAAGAGGAAATAGGTAATAAGGTAAATGGGCGGCCCAACGTTGTCGGACCTAGCTTTTTGCTGAGGCAAAAAAAGAAGCCCACCCGGGCGTCGGCTCTTTGAGCTGAGCAAATCCCACGTAAAGAAAAGTGGGTCCCCGCATCCCCGGTCCAAGGACCGAGGAGATTGAGGGTCCCTGCTAAGCAAGTTTGCGGAATTGCTCACCGGCCAAACGAACCAGGCAGGCCAACCCGAATATAGCACATCTGCGGTGGGTGTTTCTCTGGATTTAGATGCCTCTAAAGAAGAGTACCGCCGAGACCACGAAGAGAACCGCCCACACCCTCCGGTCCCACTTCAACACCTTCGCCCCGTCCAGAATCCCCAACGGCAGAAGATTAAAAAGAGCCAGCCAGGCGTTAATTTGATAACTGGAAGCGACCAGGTCAATTCCACGGGTTTCATAGAGCGGCAGAACCAGGGAGACCCCGGCGAGGGAGAGCAATCCAAAGAACACCGCCAGAATAATGTTGACCACCGCCCCGGCCGCGGCGATCTTCCCGTAGGTGTCGACGCGCGTCACTCCTCCGATCACCACCGCCCCTGGAGCCGCAAAGACAAAACCGGTGAACGAAAGGAGAATTGCCAGGAGCAGGAACAGGTCGTCGGCCCGGAATTCGGCGAAGAGGTGGTAGCGCTGGGCCAGGAACTTGTGGCCCAGGACCTCGTGGGCGACGAAGGAGAAACCGACGGTGATAGAGTAAATCGCAAAGGCCCGGATCAGGATCGGCAGACCCAAGGTGGAGATGGATTCAAATCCCAAGATCGCAATCGCAATCGCCAGCGAAACCGCCACCCAGGCCTTGACCAGGTCGCGGATTTCTTCGGGAGAAAAACTCATTATTACAGCTTAGCGCAGAAGAACCTTCTGAAGCAATAAACACTTGGACGGCTTCCTTCGAAAACCTAGCAATTTTTCTAGTGAAAAATTGTGATAAACTCTTCAGGTTATGGCAAGAAAATGTGAAAATTGCGGCAAGGGATTTATGGCCGGGCATGCCGTTGCCCACTCCAAACTAAGCTCGAACCGAAAATTCCGTCCCAATCTCCAAAAATATTTAGGGAAATGGTTCTGTGCCTCCTGTCTGAAAAAGCTAAAGAGCTACTCGCAAATACCGGCGGCCGTGACCACGGTTCCCTCGTTAACGGCAACGCAGTAGGGCTCCCCATTTGCTCTATCGTATATTGTAATTCCCGTAGGAGCGGAGCTCTCCCCGATCGTGAGGAACTTAACCCTGAGATTCTCAACGACGGCGGAGGCAATCTCGGCTGTCTTGACAATCAAACTCTCGAAGGTTCCCAAAACGGTTGCGGTGAGTTTTTCAAATACCCCTTCGGTGGTTTCCAACTTAGCAGGAATAACCAAATCTCCCGAAGAAGTTAGATCCCCCGATTCATTCACGGAGAGGTCTGAAACTTTTGCCGAGAGCTCTTTGATTGCTTCGATGATCGGAGGGACCAACCGGCTGTAGTCCACCTGGAGAAACTCCCCACCCGCTTTCTCAGCCATGATCACCTCCGGAAAGACCGTGGCCACTTCCTGAGCGATCACTCCCAGAGAGTGGGGCTGGCTTTCGAAGCGAGATATCAAGGGATATTGGGCCAAAATTTCCGGATCATTCCACTTCCAATCAAACTCCACCCCTCGAATAGAGAGTAGCTTATCCAACGCCCCTTCGATCGGAGTGACGTTGGTCTTCAGCCGAGCATCCGATTCCGAAGCGATACAGGAGGTGGCGCTGTCATCAGAGTCGTCGTCGATACACACCGTTCCGCCTTTGACCTCCACCTGACCCTCATCGGGAGTGTCTGTCCCGATCCCCACCGTGGCGTCATCGTTGATCACAAAGAGCGACGTGGCGCCGCCGTCCGTCACAACCTTGAACTGCTCACCGGAATCGTCGGCATCGTTGTCGAGGTTCATTTGGATACTGAAGTAAGATTCGAGGCTCACCCCGTTGTTCAACAGATTGAGGGCGTTGGTGGCATTGGCGGTGGTCTTGAGGTTCTCGCCGATCGTCAGATTGCCGTTGAGATAGCTATCCCCTGATTCCGCATAGACCGCCCAGGTGTTGGTACAGCCGGCACAGCTCTGATTACTGATGTAAACGCCGTAGTTGTCCGTGATGACCCCTCCCCCACTGTTGATCAGGCTTCCCACCAAGAGGCCATAGGCCTCGTTGATCGTTCCGGTGGAGAGGTTGGCGATCCCGGGATTGTAAAAACCGATGGCGCGGTCGATCGTTCCCGTGCTGTTGTTCCCGACCGTGGTGTAGACCCCCACCGCCTCGGTGACGTCGCCGGAGCTCATATTGAGAAAGCTCCCCCGCACTCCCGTAACGGCGTAAGCTGTCTCGCCGGAAACACCGTAGTATCGAGCACGGCCCTGAACCCCCATATAGATATTGGTACCGGGAGTGGCGTCGTCGGCGTAGAGGAAGAGGTCGAAGAGGCCGGATTTCACCAGAGAATCGGTTCCGGTGGTAACAGAGCGAAAAACGTGCAGGGGTTCCTCCGGAGCGGTGGTGCCGATCCCCACCAGGTCGGTGGAAGTTACCAACCGCACAATCGAACCGGTATCCGTCCAACCGGTGGCAGGGAATGTGTCAATGTAGTAGCTGCCGGACTGGCCGTCCAGAAGATCGGCGTTCAGATTGTCCACCAGACCGGTGCTGTTGACGACCAGCGGATCGGAGTCGGTGGTGGTCGAGATGAGTTGGGATCCTTCCAAGTTCCCCGCCAGCGAAAAGTTGAAATTTTCGTCCAGAACTTTGTCCAGCGTGACGGCGCTGCCGCCCTGCGTCAGCACGCCCCGGACCTCCCCAACCAGGGGATAGAACCCGGAGACAATCCCGAAGACCGCCAGAGCGGAGAGAACAGTTTTGATTCGAACTCGGAATTTGAACCGGTGGCCGGGTGGAGGAGAACCGACCATCGAAATCGGCGCGGGCGTGTAGATCGTAATCGGACCCTGGGCAGGGACAGACATTAGGCAAATCATAGCAAAAATCAATAGCAAAATGCTATATGTAAAGTAATGCATCGGCTTGCCCAAATCTTAATCCTCCTCTTCTCCATTTCGTTCCTATCGGGGTTGGCCTTTGCCCAGACCCGCGGGGAAGGCGTCGGCGCCCTCTTCACCAAAACCCAAGGGGACACCACCGTCTCCATTATCAATTTCAGAACTGCTCCCTGGTCGGAGGTGATCGTGGAAAACGGGGCGGAAGAGATCCAAGCCGTCGCCAAGCTGGACGAAAAGGGACGGGTGAATTTCACCTTTGAGGCGGAGGACACGGACATCGGCAACCTCTACATCTACGCCGTCGACGCGGCCGGGGTCACCAACAGGCTCCAGATCGCGGGAACCTCTCTGAGCGATGGGGTCCTTCCGCCGACGCTCATCTCCAGGGACGAAGAAGGTCTGCCGGAAGACTCAATCCGCCTAACCGGGTTCAGCTACCCCGGCGCGGTCGTCAGCGTTGTTCTCGTCTCCGACCGCGGCTACAGCCAGACCCTGATCGCCATCGCCGACGCCACTTCGGGATCGTGGGAGATCACCGCCGACGCGCTCGTGAGCGGGAACTACACCGTCCGAGCCACGGCGGACCTCTTTGGTACGGTCAGCCAGGAGAGCCAGGAGCTTACCTTTGAGATCCCCTCTAGCGGCATCATCGATGACATCATCAAACTGGTCGGGTTGCTTACCGCAGCCCTGACCTCCGGAGTTTCCCGGGCCCTGGAGAACCTCACCCAACTCGTCCAGAACCTTCCCGAATCGGTCAAACGCGCCGCCGCGGCCGCCTCCAAGGCTGCCATCCCTCTCTCCCTGCTGGGGCTCCTGCTCCAAGCCGGGGTGTCGACTCTCGAAGACCTGTTGACGTTCTCCAACCGCTACCTTCTCACCCTCATCCGAATCCCCCTCTTCCCGCTCTTGCTCAAAAGGCAGAAAAGAAAGAAACCCTGGGGAGTCCTCTATGACTCTTTCACCAAGAGTCCCCTCACGGGTGGTTTGGTTCGTCTGCTAGGAGAGGCCGGTAATTTCATCGATATGGAGATAACCGGGGAAGCCGGCGCCTTCTCCTTCGTGCCGACTCCCGGGAAATACAAACTGGAGGCCTTAAAGGCCGGATACCTCTTCCCTTCTCAAAAAATTATTGTAGAGAGGGACGGGGAGTACGACCGAGTCTACCGGGGAGGGGTGCTTGAGGTTGTGGAGGACCAGCCCGTCATCGGCACCAACATCCCGATTGACCCGCGGGAGGTTCCCGAAGGAGCCCACATCCAACGACTCTTTCGGAGGCACGGGCCGGTGTTCAACCTGCTGATCCTGATCGGTGGCCTGGTTCTCTCCGGCATTGCCTACCTCGCCGCCCCCGCCGTTTACAACCAGCTGATCGCGGGGTTCTATGTGGTGACCCTCTCGCTGGTCACGGCCGATACCGTCAAGATCGAAAGGACCTGGGGAGTCGTCAAAGACGACGCCGGAAATCCCGTCGAAGCGGTGGCGCTGTCCCTGATCGAGATCGACTCGGGACGGTTGGTCAACCGCCGGGTCACCAATACCGTCGGCCACTACCAATTCGTCGCGCCGCGGGGGCGATACAAAATCCTCATTGCCTCTTTCGATTGGGAAAGATTCGACCAGAACGGATACTACGACGGTAGTGAGATCGCCGTGATGGAAGAGACCGAAATCCTAAACCTACCGATCGGCGTGAAGAAGAAACCCATCACGGCCCTCAAACGAAGGGAAACACTATAGAAAGACAAGTAACAAAAGTAACTCAAGTAACTTAGGTAATTATTACTTCAGCTCGACCTTCGCACCGGCATCCTCTAGCTTCTTCTTGGCGGATTCGGCGTCCTCCTTCTTCGCTCCCTCTAGGATCGCTTTTCCGGGGTTATCGGCGAGCCCCTTGGCCTCCGCCAGTCCCAGATTTTGGTTGATCTCGCGCAGAGCCTTGATGACCGCGATCTTGTTTGCCCCGGAATCCGCTAGAACGACATCGTAGGCGGCCTTCTCCTCCGGAGCGGCTTCCCCGTCAACTGGAGCGCCTGCCTGCGCAGGCAGGGCCATCGCCGCCGGAGCCGAGGAGACACCAAACTTCTCTTCCAGTCCCTTAACCAGCTCGTTCAACTCCAGGACCGAGAGCTCCTCCACCGCTTTCAGAATATCCGCGGTTTTCTTGGAGAGCTTAACCTTCCCACCTTCGCTTTTAGCTTCGGGGGATTTCGCTTCGCTCAACTTTTCTTCCTTATTTTCTTCAGCCATGATTGTTTCAAGCTTCAAGTTTCAGGTTTCAAGAGGGAAGGTTACTATTCCCCAACTTGCAACTTGTTACTTGCAACTTGTTACTTACTGTCACCCCCTCTCGTTTTTGAAATCTGATTCAAAACCGTAACCAGCTTTTGCTGTGATGCTGACAAAACATACGCTAGTTTGTATATCGGGGCGGAGAGCTGGGAGACCAAGCGAGCCTGCAGAACGGTCTTGCCGGGAAGCATTGCCAGCTCGACGAATCCCTCGGCGACCATCGATTTCTTCTCGAAGAAACCGAACTTGACTTCCCCCTTGGCCTTTTCTTTGAGGTAGGAAACCATCACCCGGATGCTCTCGATGGGATCGGCGGAAAGGGAGAAGAGAGCCGCGGTCGGACCCTCTAATTCTCCATCTTTGAGGCCAGCTTTTTCCAGAGCCAGACCCAGAAGAGTATTCTTGACGACCCGCAGATCTGCGCCAAGAGCCATCAATCTCTTGCGGAGTTCGGACATTTCCGCCACCGTTAATCCGGAGTAATCGGAGAGCATCACCGCTCCCGACTCGGCGGCTTCCTTCGCTAACTCTTCGACCTGTTTAATCTTTTCTTCGTTGACCATGGTTCGACTCTGCTCACCACAAAAAAACCTCGGCTGTCCCGAGGAATGTAACTTAGCTGTTCCTCGGTGGGATAATTAAGTCTTGCGACCCCCACTGTCTTCGGACCTGCCCATTATAACAAATGGCAATAGTCAATCAAGCCCCCTAAATCTATAATAGTATACTATACTGGAAAGTAGGTAAAATTTAGAGTGAGGTGAGATCGACTCTAACCGACGGCCCCATCGTCGGTGCCAGAAAGACCGACAGAATGAAGTTTCCGGTGATCTTCGCCGGTTTGAGGCGGTTGACCTCTGCCACCACCGCTTTGAGATTGGCGATGAGATCCTCGTCCGGAGTGGAAACTTTTCCGATGGAAACGTGGACGATCGGGGCGGTCTCGGTCCTGATCTCGATTCTCCCCTGCTTAAACTCCTTGACCATCGCCGAAGGGTCTTCCACGACCGTTCCCGATTTCGGAGTAGGCATCAACCCCTTCGGACCAAGAAAACGGGCAATTCGGGCCAGCTTAGCCATAAAAAGAGGGGTGGACACAACGGCGTCGACCGGGGGAAGTTTTCCCTGAGCGATGCTCTCAATTAAGACATCGTCTCCGATCATATCGGCGCCCGCTTCCTGCGCCTTCTTGGCGGCCTCACCCTCCGCGAACACCAAAACCTTTACGGTCTTTCCGGTGCTGTGGGGAAGGGCCAGGAAACTGCGGAGCTGGTGCTCCGGTTTATCCCTCTCGAGGTCCAGATTGATGTGGGCGTCGATCGCGGCGTCAAACCCGGTCGTGGCGGCCCCCTTCACCAGCCTCACCGCCTCGGTCAGCGGGTAGGCGCGCGGCTCTACCTTCTTTCTGGCTTCCCGATACTTCTTTCCTCGAACCTTTTTGGGACCGGCTTTCGCCCGCTTGGACACCTTAGCCTTCGAGGTTTCTTTTTCAACCCCGGGGTTTTTCCCCGACGCTTTGGTCGGGACCCCGACACCAGAGGTCGTCGGGGCTTCAGCTGAAATTATTTTTGGTTTTCTTCCACCCATTTTATTCGACGTCGATCCCCATACTGCGTGCCTGGCCTTCGATTGTCTTGACGGCGGTTTCGATATCTTTCGCGTTCAGGTCCACCATCTTCTGCTCAGCGATCTCCCGCGCCTGTTGGCGGGTTATTTTTCCGGCCTTCTCTTTCGGAGTGACACCCGAACCCTTTTCGATCCCAGCCGCCTTCTTGATCAAGGTCGCCGTGGGCGAGGTTTTGGTCACGAAAGTGAAGGTACGATCCTCGTAGATCGTCACCACCGCCGGGATTACCTGACCTCTCAAACCGACCGTCTTCTCGTTGTAGGCCTTGCAGAACTCCATGATCGCCACCCCGTACTGACCCAGCGAAGAACCCACTGGCGGGGCGGGGGTGGCCTCCCCGGCCTGAAGATTTAGTTTTAGCGTTGCTTTAACTTTTTTAGCCATCAGAGTCTGCTGACCTGAAGGAAATCCAATTCAATGGGAGTTTCGCGGCCGAAAACGGAAACCAGCACCTTAACCTTACCCTTCTCTTCGTCGATCTCGTCCACCTTGCCCAGGAAGTCCGTGAACGGCCCATCGATCACCTTGACCGTCTCGCCCACCTTGAATTTGAGCTCAAACTTGGGCGCCTCCAACTTGGTGAACTTCAGGATCGCGTCCACCTCGTGCGCCGGCAGTGGGGTCGGTTTCGCCCCTGCCCCTACAAATCCGGTCACGCCGGTGGTGTTGCGCACCGCTCCCCAGGTTTCATCGGTGAGCATCATCCGCACCATCACGTAACCCGGAAAAAGCCGCTCTCGGATGGTTTTCTTCTTGCCGGCGTCGATCACGATCTTTTCCTGGGTCGGCACGAGAATATCGGTGATCTGTTCCTTGAGACCAAAGGCCTCCAACCGCTGTTTCAGGGCATCCGCCACCTTCTGTTCGTGCCCCGAGTATGTGTGAACGACGTACCACTGTAGTTCGACCATTATTTTGATACCAAGAAATTCAACATCCGGCTAAAAACATAGTCCAACAGAGCTGCGAAGCCGGCCACCCCGAAGGTGATCGCCAACACCGCCGCGGTCAGGCGAACGGCCTGTTTTCTGGTGGGCCAAACGACGTTCTTCAGTTCTGCCCAAGATTCTCTCAAGAAACCAAAAATTTTTCTCATTTAAATAAAAAAGACTCTTTGCGCCAGGAGTCAAGTAAATCTTAAAGCTATCAATCCCGGAAGTCAAGACCCTTACTCTTTAATCGTTTCCAAAATGCAGTTGCGGAAGAACTTCTCACCCTTGAGAACCGGCAAACCCAGATTACCGAAGTTCTGCAGAATCTTTTCCACGCCGAAGAGAGTTTCGAAATCGCTCTCCTCCAGGCCAACCCGAGCGCGAAATCCCGCCAAAAATTCTTCCTGCCAGTCCGGATGCCGGAAGGCGCGGATCCAAAGATTCGTAAAATCGCGCAGGGGGTGACCCCATCCCACATTCTCCCAATCGGCCAGTTTGAAACTTGCGTTAGACGAGAGTATCTGTGATCCGTAGAACTCGTGGTGAGTAACCGTCGTTTTGTTAAGGCGATTGTAGACCGGCTCGGCTCTCTCCAAGAAACCGGTGATCTTTTCCCAAACCTCTTTTTCGAAAAATTTCCGGCCCTGCGGCTCCAAGAGTTGACGGTAGGATGAGAGCTCGTAGGCGGTCTTGGTAAAATCAGCGCGGAGGTCGTTTGATAGTTCCGAAGAGAACCGGCGCAGGCCTCCCAAAACTCCCAAAACCCACTCCAAATTACCCGGGGTAAAAAATGTATCCAACATCAGGAAATCACTGGATTCAGAACTCTGCGGCTTACCGGGATTTATCCATTCAATGAGATACCAGAACCTCCCCTCCCAAAAACCGGAATTGTAGAGGGCGGGAAGGTGCAGAGAGAGGTAGTCGGGAGACTCCTTTAGGAACACCGCTTCGCGGCGGAGGTGTTCGTCCAGCAGGGTTGGTTCGTGCTTCTTATCCTTCCCAAAAGGAGTCTTGAAAACCGCTTTTTTCTCATCCAACTCTCCCCCCACCACCCAAACGCGGGGACCCTCCCGAAAGGCCTTTTGCGGTTGAAAAACTATATTTTTGAAAAGATCTTTAAACTCATCCACAGCTTCGGTCTAGTTTATGTTAGAGATATCCCTCGAGCTCTTTGATGCGGTCGCGTAGCAGGGCGGCCCGTTCAAATTCGCGGTTGCCGGTCACTTCCTTTAGCTCTTCTTCCAAGTGAGAAACCATCTTCTTGATCTCTTCTTTCGGCAAACCGGGGAGGGAAACGTCGGTGTGCATCCGCACCTCCTCATCCTCGCTCTGCGCCATCTCCTCCACTTTTCCGCTTCTCTGCCAGGCGAAACCGGCCGTGATGATGGAGTAGTAGAGCTCCTGCGCCTTTTTCTTGGTCTCCTCGGGAGCATCGGAAGTCGCTAATACCGCCTCCTTCAGTTCAAACGCCCCCCTTTCGATCATCTCCAACGACCACCAGGGCCGGGCCGAGGCCCACCAGAATTGATCGGAATGGATCGCCCGATCCAACATCTCCCGGGCCTTCCCCGGATCTTTCGAGTCTCGAACGGTCTTGATCGCCAGTTCGGTCAACTCCCATTGCATCTTGTGGATCTCATTGTCGGGATCGTCCCAGCGCGCAAATGGTATCTTTTTCTCCAGATCCTTCTCCATCAGCGCCCAAGTGGAAGGCCGCGGCTCTACCCTCTCCACCTGCGGGAACTTCTCCGGAAGTTCGGAGATGAGAACGGTCGGTACGGCTTCAAGGGAGAGAAGCTCCATCAAAGCCCGATCCATTCCGGGGCGGTGATGACCAAAAGTCTCCCCGTCCATCCCGGTTAAAAGGTACTCGTTCTTATCAACCCTGTCTCCGAGTTCGTCCAAAAATAGCTTCCCCGTTCCCAGCTGACCGGAGAGAATTTTGTAAGAGGTCTCCCGCTCCCGGAAGAAGAGGGTGATTCCGGTTTCCTGTTCCTGATAAATTCGATCGTATTGGACTCTGCTGGGACAGCTCAACTCCTCGGCGATGATCCAGGAAAAACCCATCTCCTGGGCCGCTTTTGCGACCACCGCATCGTAGGCCATCTCGGGAGGGAAAAACCCTTTGGGTTGATAGTCGCCGAAGTATTTATTAATGGTCAGGGCATTGAGCTCGATCTGGCGCTTGATCTCTTCCACGGGAATTTTAGGCAGAAGCGGGTGGAATTTCGCCGAACCGGTCAGTTCGATCTGTTTTTTATTAAGTAATTGCCCCACCATCTCGATCACATCTTTGTGGCCAAATTCTTCCCAAAGATCCAACAGGACCCCGTTAATGTTGAAAGTGATCCGCGCAGACGGATGATCCAACAGCCCTTTCAGCACCGGCCGATAGGCCTCTTCGGTAATCCGGTCGACCCA
>DATDSA010000008.1:0-3676 GCA_035291485.1 Patescibacteria group bacterium
GCCTTCGCCGCTCTTCTTATCAACCTCGGCAACAACATAGCCCGCATCGCTGCCGGCGTTGGCGACAATCGCCCGAACCGGCTTATCCAACGCGTCGTGGACGATCTTGTAGCCGGTCGCAATATCGCCGTCCTTCTTGGCGGAATCCAAAACTCGGCGGGCGCGTAGGAGCGCGACGCCTCCGCCGACGACCACTCCCTCTTCCAACGCGGCCCGGGTCGCCTCATAGGCGTCGGTAACGCGGTGTTTCTTCTCTTTCATTTCGACCTCGGTCGCGGCCCCAACGGAAACAACGGCGACTCCGCCCGAGAGTTTGGCGAGTCGTTCCTCCATTTTTTCCTTGTCATAATCAGAGGTGACTTTTTCAATCTGCTTCTTGAGCGATTCGATCCGGCCGTTAATCTCGCCCTTCTTACCGTGTCCGCCGATGATGAGCGATTCTTCTTTGCCGGCAATCACTCGGTCGGCCGAACCAAGGTCTTCGACCGTGACCGAATCCAGCTTCCGACCAGTCTCTTCGGAAATGAAATTGGCACCGGTCAGAACCGCGATGTCCTGAAGCATCTCTTTCCGGCGGTCGCCGAAACCGGGAGCCTTAATCGCAATCACGTTGATTGTGCCCCGAAGCTTGTTGACGATCAGAGTCGCGAGCGCTTCCCCATCGATGTCGTCGGCGATGAAAACTAGATCCTTGGAAACTTTTACGACCCCTTCCAGCAGCGGGAGTAGGTCATTCATTGAGGACAATTTGGCGTCAGTTACGAGAATATGAGGACTATCAACCACCGCCTCCAACCGTTCAGAATCGGTGATGAAGTAGGGAGAAGCGTAGCCCTTGTCGAGGACCATTCCGTCCTTGTACTCGACGCTCGTTTCCATTCCTTTGCCCTCTTCGACGGTAACCACCCCGTCGTCGCCAACCTTCTCAAACGCCTCGGCGATCAAGGAACCGATCGCAGGGTCTTGGGCGGAGATCGTCGCGATCTGGGCTTTCTCCTCTTTGGTCTTGATCGGCTTCGCCATCTTTTTGACCTGGTCGATTACCAGATCAACGGCCTCTTCGATCCCCCGCTTGAGGAGCATCGGATTCGCCCCGGCGGCGATCGCTTTCATTCCTTCGGTCACAATCTGTTGAGCGAGAAGAGTGGCGGTGGTGGTGCCGTCGCCGGCGACATCGTTTGTTTTGGAAGCGGCCTCCTGCACGAGCTGGGCGCCCATATTTTCAAACGGGTCTTCGAGCTCGATCTCTTTCGCAACGGTCACTCCGTCGTGGACGACGTTCGGCGCGCCCCACTTTTTATCGAGGGCAACGTTCCGGCCTTTTGGCCCCAAGGTGGTGACCACCGCTCGGGCGAGTTTGTCGATACCGGCCTTCATTTTTTCGCGGGCTTCTTCCGCGTAGACGATTTGTTTTGCCATTATTCAATCACCGCCAGAATGTCATCGGCGGAAACCATGAGATATTCCTTCCCTTCCATGTCCTTGATCTCGTCGCCACCGTAGCGCTTGTAGAGGACGCGGTCACCGACTTTAACATCGATCTTGACGAGCTCGCCTTTTTCCATCTTGCCGGGGCCGACGGCGACAACCTTCCCCTCCTGGGGTTTTTCCTTGGCGGTATCGGGAATCACGATGCCGGAGGGAAGCTGTTGCTCCCTTTCCATCGGTTCGATTAAAACGTTGTCGAGTAGAGGTCGGATGCTGATTTTTGTCATTCTAAAAATCAAAGAGCCCTCGCAGGCAGGGCTTTGGGCAGGGGCCTAGGCCATTGTAAGTGGACCCTCCCAACTTGTCAATAGACATCCGAAGACATCCAAAGCAAAGCGAGGCGCCTATTTGTTCACACTTTGATGTGAAACAAGGGTTTATAACTAATGAAACAAAAAAAAGCCGCTGTGTTTTGCAACAACAGCGGCTCTAACTTAAGGCGAAGGGACGAAGAATCCCCGGCGATCGAACGCTTCTCCGTAATCCCAGTTGACCGTATTGATAGTAGCGAAGGGATCCATCCCCGCTCCAAAATCGGTTCTCTCCAGAATCCGATCTTGGGGAACGCCGGGGGCGGAGAAGACCACCACCACTCGCAGGCCTTGGTCCAAGGAACTCTGCAGATATGCTTTGAGCCTTTTCCACGTGGCGTGGTCATAGTTGACGCAGCCGGAAGAGAGGTGAACATCTGATTCGGGAACCGGAACACCCATCCGATTCGCTTCTTCGAGAAGCGGCTCGCGCAGCAGGATATCCTGCTCCGACACATCCGGCACCGAATGGATCGTGTAGTCGCTGTAGTCGCCGTAGTTCTTTTCCAGCACCGCCACTCCCGAGTACGTCACGTAGGCGGTGAGGATGGCAATGTCGGTGGAGCCGTCGAGGCCACCGAAACCGGCCGCCCTCTCAAACCCCGAGAGTTGGGCGATCAAGTACGGGGTGTAGGAACGCCGCAGCAGCCCATCTTCCCAGTAGAGCCCGTATTCGCCGTCATAGAATCCTTTTCTGGCGAAGGGGGTTTCCCGAAACTCCATCGTGAGAGGCGGATCGGCTTTCAGAAACCGCCCCACTACCGCGTAGGCTTGCTCTTCCTCCACCGGCCACTCTCCCAGGCGAGAGGTATCGAAAATCATGGTAGTGCCGTCGTTCACGTTGACGGTGACGATCACATCCGCCGCCAGCTTTTCGACAAGCAGGTCCCACTCGGGGTAAACCACCCCACCCTCAAACCACATCTGCCGGGACGCGCCGATGGCATCGAACACCATCACTCGCAGCTCTTCCGGCGCCCCGGGAACCGGGTATGGTTCCCATCCGCCTTGGTTGGGGTAGAGCCGCAACATCTGGTAGAGCGTCCGGCCCACTGCTGGACCACTCTGCATGCCGGCGGCGTAATCCGCAAAAAGCGGTTCGCCGGCGGAGTTGCGGCCCAGCAAGACCGCGACGTGTTGGAGCGTGTTGTAGCCTCGATGGCTGATCGCCGCTTCAAAGAAGATCAGCGAGCCGGATGGGATCGCTCCCCAGGCCGCCGGGTCCCGCAGGCTCTTGGCCGACACCCACCAAGTCAAATCCGAGTAGTGGTCCTGTGCCCATCCCAGCTGCAACAGTCCGCTACCGTATGGGAAACCAGTTCCGATCGGATGTTCACTGGGACCAATCTGTGCCATCGGGAAACCCAAGGCGCGGGCGTACTGGCTGGAATAGGACGCGCAGTTGCGGGAACTGTTGAGATCGTAGGGCGCGTCTCCAAAGAAAGCGCGCGCTTCCTGCGCCGCTTCCAGTGCCAGAGCCGAGCGGGTGGTCGGAATCAGATCAAGAGGAAGTTCTCCTTCCAAAATCCGCTCCTCTTGAGTTACGGGATTTGGAGTTGGGGTTGGTTCGATGCAGTCGTTTTCGCACAGAGGGCGCATCCCCGTCGATCCGAACCAAAAGGGTACTAACACGACCAAACTAAAAAGAATCGTCCGTCTCATTTCCTTCCTCCTTAGAAATTAGTTTTGATACCTCTTATTATAGGACATAAGCCCTTAATTAACAACTTCTCATTAAAAAACCGCTCGAGGTGAAAACCCCAAGCGGGTGGAAACTTATTTCGGTGAACCCAGAAGGAAGTGGTTGAGCCAACCCCCAAGCCGAAAAAGTCCTTTGACGATCCAGACCCCCGTGTTCCACAAACCCCACAGAGCCA
>DATDSA010000009.1:0-25311 GCA_035291485.1 Patescibacteria group bacterium
TGTGGCCGCTTGCGAGCCTTCTTGAGGAAATATTTCTTTCTTTCTTTTTCGCGGGGGTTGCGAGTCATCAAGCCGGCAGCGCGCAGGGGTTTGCGCAGTTCTTCGTTGAAAACGACCAGGGCTCGGGAAATTCCCAAGACGACTGCGTCCAATTGACCGACCTTCCCTCCCCCCTCCGCCCGGGCAATGAAGTGAAACTTATCTTCCGTTTCGGTGGCGCGAAATGGCAAAACCAACTTGGCCTGGAAAGAATCAATCGGAAAATATTTGGAAACGGGGGCGCCGTTCACCGTTGATTCCCCTTTTCCGGCAAACAACCGGACCGTGGTGGTCGCTTCCTTTCTTCGGCCGATTGCTTGATAAAATTTTCCTTGTTTTTTTTCTGACATTTTATTTCTTTAAACTGCTAGGTTCGGCGTTAGCCGAGCCGTCCATTTTTACCTTACCAATCATCTCCCCTTCTTCTCCGGGGTACACGTAGAGGCGGGTGATCATTCTGCTGCTGAGTTTATTCTTGGGCAGCATTCCCAACACCGCATGGCGGATAATCTCTTGCGGTCGGCGCTTCCGTAACTCCCCCAAGTTCTCCGATTTCAATCCACTCGGGTACCCGGAGTAGCGGAAGTAGCGCTTCTGAGTTTCTTTCTTACCGGTTACCGCAATTCTGGCCGCATTTTTGACGACGACGTAATCGCCCTGATCGAGATAGGGAACCCGGATCGTCTTGTCCTTCCCCATTAAGAGACGGGAAATCCTGGTCGCCAGTCGGCCTAAAACTTGATCTTTGGCATCGAAGAGATGCCATCTCCGTTCGACTTTATCTTCACTTCGCTTTTGCGGTTTTGGCATTTTTTGTTACTCTCTTGGCAGGCTTTTTAGCGCTTTTGATTTTTTTAACGGCCGTCTTCGGTTTTGCCTTCGTCGGGACCTCTTTCTTCACTGGAGTAGAAGCCGGTTTGATCTCCTCGACAAATTCCACCCGCGCCTGAGGAGCCCGGTCGCCGCGGCGGTAGGATAGTTTAACAATTCGAACGTAGCCTCCGATCCGCTGGCTAAATTGAGGAACAATCTGATCGAGAAACTTCTGCGCCACGCTTTTTTTGATAAAAAGCGCCAGAATCTTCCGCCGGGTAACAAGATTCAAATTTTTGGAACGCGAAATTAGCCGATCGATCTCCCGCTTGAGAGCTTTTGCCTTGGCTTCGGTTGTGACAATTTTTCCGGAAGAAACCAGAGAGGTGAGAAGTTGGCGCATCGGCGACGATCCTTTCATAACTTATTTCTTCTTGGAGGGAGCGCGCTTTTTGGTTACTTTCTTGGACTTTCTCGCCGCCGCTTTTGCTCTCGGTTGAGAAGGAGATTTTTCGGGGAAAGAAACAGCCACTCTCTCGAAGTGGCTCCGGAGAAATTCCGCAGCTTGGCCGAGAGCCCGCGCCGGTTTGATGGTTCCGTCAGTGGTTACTTCCAAAATTAATCGTTCAAAATTGGTTTTCCTTCCCACCCGCGCTCCTTCTGTCGAAAAGGCAACTTTTAATATCGGGGTGAAAATGGAATCCAGCGGGATTACCCCAACCTTACCGCGCTCCCGCTCTTCGGCCGGTTTGTATCCTATCCCCTTTTCGATCAGCAGAGAGAGTGAAAGCTTAGAGTCCTTATCGGTCAGAGTAGCAATCTTGAGACCGGGATTGGCCACCACCAGTTCCGAACTGGCTTTAATGTCCCCGGCGGTGATGGTTTTCTTCCCCTTCGCCTCAATAATTCCTTCGATCGGCCCGTCACCCCGAAGATTGAAGCGAACTTTTTTGAGATTCAGGATGAGTTCGACCACGTCTTCCCTGATTCCCTTGATGGTGGTGAAAGGGTGAGTCACTCCTTGAATGCGGACTTCGGCCACGGCCGCCCCTGGAAGAGAAGAGAGCAAGACTCTCCGCAACGCGGTTCCCAGGGTAACTCCGTAACCCTCCGGAAGCGGCTCGATCACAAATCGACCGAGCTCTCCGGTTTCCTTTTCAACTTTTATCCCAAATTCCAGCGGTTCCATTATCTTGAGTAGTATTCGATAACCATCTTCTCGTTAATCTCGGGGCCAATTTCTTCTCGAGCCGGAAAGGCGGCGATCCTGGCAATCCTCTCCTTCTTGTCCACTTTTATCCAAGAAGGTCGAATCACCTCATCGTAAATCATCGCATCTTTTTTAGCAAAGGTAATTTTATCACCAACCGCAACCAAAAGCGACGGGATTGTCACCCGCCTCCCATTCACCCTCACCAAACCGTGAGCCGCCATCTGTCGAGCGTGCGGGCGAGTGCTGGCAAAACCGGCGCGGTAGAGCACATTGTCCAACCGCCGTTCCAAAAGCTGGAGCAGAACTTCTCCGGTTTTTTCTTTACTGCCAAGGGCGTTTTTGAAGTAGCGTTGGAACTGTTTCTCCCTAATCCCATAAACCCGTTTGGCCTTCTGTTTTTCGCGAAGCTGCATCCCGTACTCGGAGAGACGGCGACGGAAAGCGCCGTGTTGGCCAGGGGCGGACATCCTCGTTTTGACCGGACAGTTGTCGCGGCCGCAAAGCGGCACCCCTTCGCGCCGGCAGAGTTTATGAGTAGGACCGGTGTATCTACCCATTCAGGGCTCCTTTCAGTCGCAAATTAACAATTCCCATCTGTTCAATGGGCAAATATTTGTTAATTGATAATTGATAATTGATCATTTTTCTTATACTCTCCTCCGATTCTTAGGCCTCGGTCCATTGTGTGGAATCGGAGTCACATCGGTGATCGCGGTGACTTCCAACCCACCCACTTTTAAGGCCTTGATAGCCGAATCGCGGCCGGGTCCCGGCCCCTTTACCAAAACGGAAACTTCCTTAACACCCAACTGACGGGCGGATTTCGCCACCGCCTCGGCAGCTTGGGAAGCGGCAAAGGGAGTCGCTTTTTTGGTTCCCTTAAAGCCGGCTGTCCCCGCCGAGCCCCGCACAATTACTCCCCCAACCTCCTCCCCGATCGTAATCAGGGTGTTGTTGAAAGTGCAGGTGATATGGGCCACCGCTCTTTCCGGTATTTTTCTTTCTTTCTTTTTTGACATTTTGTTTCTTCAAAATGCTAGGTCGCCTTCGGGCGGCCGTCCATTTTGTTTCTAGGTCTTTTCGGACTTCTTCGCCGCAATCGCGGATTTGCTTGTTCCGGCAATCGCCATCTTCCGACCCCTCCGGGTGCGGGCATTGGTCTTGGTCCTCTGCCCCCGCACCGGCAAACCCCGGGCGTGCCGCATTCCTCGATAGGACCCGATCTCCTGAAGACGCTTGATGTTGTTAGCCGTTTCGGCCGCCAGTTCTCCCTCCACCCGGTAACCGCCCTTCTGAATCACCTCTCTAATCTTACCAACCTGTTCCTCCGAGAGATCCTTAACGCGGATATCGGGCGACACCCCGGCTTCCGCGATAATTTTTTTGGCCAGAGTGGCACCGATCCCACGGACGTAGGTGAGGGCCACCTCCACTCGCTTTTCGACCGGTAAATCGACTCCTTCAATCCTTGACATTTGATGCTCCTTTCGGTCGCAAATTAACAATTGGCATTTGCTCAATTGACAAATATTTGTTAATTGATAATTGATAATTGATCATTTTTCTACCCCTGCCTTTGCTTATGCTTGGGATTCTTGCAAACGACGTAGAGACGCCCCTGGCGCTTGATAATCTTGCAGTCCCTACAAATTTTCTTCACACTTGCCCTTACTTTCATATCTCAAAATTTGCTAGCGAGTTTCCACGAGCGTCCAAATTTTCTTCACACTTGCTCTAACTTTCATTTTCTTTTGAAAGATAGCGATTTCTCATCGCGTCCTTTCATCGTTTCTATTTGCTTCGGTAAACAATTCTTCCCCGGTTGGGATCGTAGGGGGATAATTCCACTCGAACCGAATCTCCCAGAAGAACTTTGATGTGGTGGATGCGCATCTTCCCGGAAATATGGGCGAGAACCTCCCGGCCCTCCTCCAACTCAACCCGAAAAAGAGCATCAGGTAGAGTTTCTTTAACAATCCCGCTCAGTTCCGCTCTTTCTTTCTTTCCAGAAGAGAAGCCTTTTGTTTTTAACATATCAATCCCGTTAGGTCAACCCATTCAACTCATTTCGCTCGCTCAAGGTTAAGATTTCCGGTCCTTTTTCAGTTATCGCCACCGTGTGTTCAAAAAGACCGCTCAAGCTCTTATCGACGGTTTCCACCGTCCAGCCGTCGGCGGCAATCTGGAGATCTCGACCCCCCTCAGTATAAATCACCTCGATCGCCAACGCCATTCCGGCGGAAATCGGGGGGTTTGGCCCCGCCATCACCAAACAAGGAATCTGGGGATCCTCGTGCAGGTCCTTCCCTACTCCGTGCCCCACCAGCGTGTCCACCGGAGTATAGTTGGCTCGCTCGACACCCCTTTGAATGGCAGCGGAGATATCGAGAACGCGGTTGCCCGTCCGTGCCTTAGAGATCGCATCCGTCAGCGCCGCTTCCCCGGCCCTGAGAAAATTGATCTTAGCAGCCGGTGCTTTCTTCTTATCACCGACGTAAACCGTCCAGGAAGCATCGGTGTTGAAACCCTGATAGAAAGTCCCCAAATCAACACTCAAGATATCCCCCTCCACCAGCTCTCTCTCCGTCGGGATGCCGTGAACAATTCCTTCGTTAACGTTCAGGCAGGTGGCAAACTTGTAGCCTTTAACGCGTTGGAAGGCCGGTGATCCCCCGCGGCGGATGATTCCAGCCGCGGCAATTTTTTCAAGCTCCAGGAGCGTTACTCCCGGAGCCGTCGCCGCCAACACTTCCTGCAACACCTTGGCCGTAATCTGCCCACCCCGCCGCATCAGTTCGATTTCCAATGGGTCTTTGATTGAAATCATTGAAGTTTCGACATCACCTCCCGCGCCGCATCCGAAATAGAAGAGGAAGCATCCGCCTCCACCAAAACACCCATGCTCTTGTAGAAAGCCAGGATCGGCGTGATGTTTTCGGTGTAGATATCTATTCGCCGCTGGATCCGCTCCGGCAAGTCATCCACCCGCCCCCGCCGCAGAAGACGCTGGAAAGCCAGGCTGGGCGCAACCCGGAGGTGGAAAACCCGATTGATAGAGAATAGGCCGTTTATCATGCGGGCTTCCCCTATCGTCCGCGGCAGGCCGTCCACCAGAAATCCGCGCTCGGGGTCAACCTGAGCCAACTCCTCCTTAAATAGCTTGATCGCCAGATAATCGGGAATGAGCTCGCCGGTCTCCAGAGCGTGACGAGCCGCTTCGGATTCAGGACTGGGGGTACCCTCCACCAAATCGCGCAGTTTCTGACCAATGGAGATCACTGGAATATGGAGGGATCTGGAGAGAGTGCGAGCCACGACCGACTTGCCGCTGCCGGGAGCACCGATGAGAATGATCCTCATTAAAGACCGGGGATTTTCATTCCTGTCAGCATCCCGGAGAGCTTCTTGGAGACCTCCTTCTGTGACTCTTTTATCGCTTTGTTGAAGGCCTTCTTGAGGTCATCGCGCTTCTCCCCGGCGACGGTCACCTCTTCGATCTCCTGATCGCCGCGGATCCTTATCCAGACATCACCCTCGGAAACCTCCACCGAGATCTGCTCCATCTCGGACTTCATCTTCTGGCCCTGCTTCCGGAGCTCGTTCAGTTGTTTCATCTGTTCAAACATTTTGTTTCTTCAAAACTTGCAACCTCGCAAAGCGAGGACAGCACATTTCTTTGCCTATTCTACTACAGATAGCCCTCGTATTCGCGGACGGAAAGTTCACCCTCCAGCTGGCGGAGAGTTTCCAGAACCACGGAAACCACGATCAGGATTCCGGTTCCCCCCAGCGCAAAGGCCGTCACCCCGGTGATTGCTGCCCCTACTGAAGGAAGAACGGCAACCAGCCCCAAAAAGATGGCGCCAAAGAAGGTCGTCCGGGAAATAATCCGGTCAATAAAATCCTTCGTTGCCATTCCCGGCCTAATCCCCGGAATAAAACCGCCCTTCTTCTGCAAGTTTTCGGCCAGGTCTTTCGTATTGAAAACCACCGCGGTGTAGAAGAAGGTAAAGAGAAAGACCGAAACAAAATAAATCAGGTTGTAGAAAACACCGTTCGGCGTGAAAAGCTTAATAATCTCGGCAGAAATTAGTTGGATCTGGGGATTGGCCACCCCGCTCAGGTAACGCGCAATGGTCGGAGGAATCAGAACCAAGGAAACCGCAAAAATAATCGGGATCACCCCGGCCTGATTGATGCGAAGCGGCAGAAAACTTTGGGCGCCGGCATTCGGTCCGCGGACCGCATACTGGATTGGAATTCGGCGCACGGCCTCATTGATCAGCACCACCGCAGCAAACAGACCTAGAAGGAGCGCCAGGAAGAGAAGCAAGTTGGCTACTTGGCCCGCCGTCAATGCCGTCAAAGACTGCGCCAGGGAGAGAGGGTAGCCCGCGGCGATTCCGACAAAAATCAGGAGGGAAATTCCATTGCCGATCCCCCGTTCGGTCAGGAGCTCACCCAGCCACATCATAAAGAGTGACCCGGCAGAGAGCGCAAAAATAAGGGCCACAAGGGAGAGCGGCGATAGCGCCGTGACCACTCCCTGCTGGCGAAGCAGAAAAAAGAATCCGTAACCCTGCAGAATCGAAAGCGGCAGGGTAAGCAGCCGGGTGTATTGATTGATCTTCGCCTGGCCCCATTCCCCCTCCTGAGAGAGCTCTTTGAGTTTGGGAAATCCAAAAGTCAGTAGCTGAAAAATAATGGAGGCGTTGATATAGGGAGCCAATCCCAGAGAAACCACGGAAAAATTCTCCATCGTTCCTCCCGAGAATGCGGAGAGGAGTCCGAGAAGAGCATTTCCAGCGAAGAGTTGGCGAAGCTGAACGCGGTCAACTCCTGGAAGAGGAACGTGGGCCAGAAATCGAAAGACGACAATTGCCAGAATCGTGAAAATTATCCTGTTCCGCAGTTCCTTTTGGTACCAAATTCGCTTTAAAGCTTCAATCATTTCCGCGAACGGACAGTTCCCCGCCGCGGCAAGCGGCGCACCAACGGCATCTGACCACCCTCGAAAGAGGAACGGACTCGATTGCGAACCTTCTGGCCCTTTGCTCCTCGACCAGTCGTGTGCCCTCCTTTACCCGATCCATAACCGCGGCCGACTCTTTTTTTCTTTCCTTTTACAATCCTTGTGAGTTCATGCAGTTCCATTATTTTTGCTTAGAATCTTCAGAGCCTCAATCGTCGCTTGAGCGTTCGCCATCGGGTTGTCCGTCCCCAGAATCTTGGCCGAGACATCCACTACTCCCGCCAAATTCAGAATATTCCGAACCACACCTCCCGCAATCAAACCGGCCCCCCGCGGCGCCGGCATTAACAGAAGGCGGGCGGCTCCTTGTTTAATCGTAATGCGGCGCGGCAGGGTTGATTCCTTCATCACGATCTGGAAAACATTCTTTTTGGCCTTGGAATTCGCCTTGGCAATCGCCGACCGCAAATCCCCCGCCTTTCCGTAACCCAGACCAACCTTGCCATTTTTATTTCCCACCGCCACCAGGGCAGCAAACCCAATCTTGTCCCCACCCTTAATCTTTTTCGCAACCCGGTTCACCACCAGAACTTTATCAACGAACTCACCCGGCTGAGACATCTCGGATTGATTTCTAAATCTTGTTCTTTCCATCTTTTAAAACTCCAAACCCCCTTCCCGCGCTCCTTCCGCCACCATCCTGACGCGACCGTGGTAGGCGTATCCCCGGCGATCAAAAACCACCTTCTTAATCTTGGCTTTCAGCGCCTTCTCGGCTAATTCTTTGCCCACGGCGGAAGCCCGTTCGCTCTTCGGGCCGCTTTTGAGAGTGAGATCGGCCGCCGAAACCAACGTCGCCCCTTTTTCGTCGTTAATCAATTGAGCGTAGATGTGCTTACCAGAACGAAAAACACTGAGGCGGGGCCGTTGGGCCGTCCCAAAAATGCGGCTTCTCCCCCGCCGAATTCTTTTTTCCCGTTGCGAATCGTTTTTGTTTAGCATGATCAAGCTGTTCCTCCCGCGGCCGCCTTAACCACCTTCCCTTGCTTGCGGCGCACGACCTCACCGGCGTAGCGAATCCCCTTACCCTTGTATGGTTCGGGCGGGCGAAGTTTGTGAAGCTGGGCCGCCGTTTGGGTCACCGTCGCTTTACTGATCCCCGTCAACTTGATTTTGGTGCTGTCGGTCACTTCCACCGCCACCCCTTCCGGTATTTTAAATTCCACCGGGTGCGAAAAACCCAGAGAGAGTTTCAGCCCCAGGGCGATCTTCTCGGCCCGGTAGCCCACCCCCACCAGCTCCAGCTCCTTGCTGAATCCCTGGCTGACTCCCTCAACGGCGTTGCGGGCCAGCGCAAAGCCCAAGCCGTAGATCCGCGCCGGGACGGCCGTCGCCTTCGAAAAACTCAGCTCCCGGTCCGCCACCGCCGCCTGCACTCCCCTGGGGAGATCGACCGAGAGCTGACCCAAAGGACCGGAGACGCCGATGGTTTGGCCTTCGACGAGAACGTTTACGCCTTCCGGCAATGTAATCGGTTTCTTTCCAATCATAGTTTTATTTATTTACCAAATCTCCCCGACCAACTCCCCACCCAGCTTCTTTTTCCGAGCCTGCTTGTGAGTCAGAATTCCTTCAGGAGTAGAGATGACGATAATCCCCAACGGAGGGTTTTGAATTTCCCGCCAAGAAACATACCAGCGGGCCCCGGGCTTGGAGAGCCGACGGACGTGTTCCAGTTTGGGACTCTGCATAGACAGGAAATAGTTTTTCCCTTTCTGCTCTTTAAATTTTCGCACCTCTCCCAGGTATCCCTCCGTCACCAAAAGCTTGGCGATCTCTTCTTTGAGCCGCGAATACGGAACAACAATCTCACTGCGCCCGGCGAGGACCGCGTTGCGCAGCCGGGTAAACATGTCGGCGATGGGATCGGTTACCATGATGCCTTCCTCACTCCCGGCAACTCGCCCCGGGAAGCCAACTCTCGGAAACAGATCCGGCACATCCCGAATTTACGGATATAGGCGCCCGACCGACCGCAGATGTTACACCGATTGTAGCCGCGGGTTTTGAACTTCGGTTCTCTTTTGTGTCTTTCAATCCAACTCTTTTTAGGCATTTTTAGTCGCGAAACGGCATCCCCAACTCCTTGAGAACCCGATAAGCTTCATCGTCTTTATTGGCGCTAGTGGCAATGGTGACTTCCAAGCCACGGATCTTGCCAACTCGGTGGGGATCGATTTCCGGGAAAGCCGTGTGCTCCACAATCCCGATGGTCAGGTTACCATGGCCGTCGAAACTCTTTCGGGATATCCCTTTAAAGTCTCTGGTTCGAGGGAGAACCACTCTGATCAGCTTCTCGAGAAAATCCCACATTAGCCGCCCCCGCAGAGTAACCGCTAGACCCACAATATCGCCGCGGCGGATTGCGAAGGAAGCGATTGCTTTTTTCGCGGCCCGGAAAGAAGGCGTCTGGCCGGTAATCATGGCGATCTCATCTTTGACCTTTGCCAAAACCTCCTTCTCTTCTCTCTCTTTTCCGACGCCGACATTGACGACGATCTTGGTTACTCGGGGAACAGCGTACACATTCCCCTTGCCAAGTTCTCCCTTGAGCTTTGAAGCAACTTCTTTTTGATAAGTTTCTTTCAGCATTTTATTTTTTAGCTTTCTTATCCACGCTCGATCCGCAGTGCCGGCATTTTCGGGAACCGGTCAGACGAGAAACTTTTTTGCACTTGGGACAGACCACCCCCACTTTGGACGCCCAGAAAGGGGCCTCCGCCGCCACAATCCCCCCGGCCGACTCCTTGGTCTTTTTCGTAAAGCGCTTGAGCATGTTGATGCCCGCCACCACGATCTTCCTCTCTCCCGGAATCACCCGGAGAACATCGCCCTCGCGGCCCCGATCTTTACCCGAAAGAACTCGGACCGTGTCGCCTTTCTTAATTTTCATATCACTCTTTGTTTTTTGCATCTTATCTTCTAAAAAACCTCGGTCGCCAGAGAGGCGATTTTCTTAAACCCCCGCTCCCGCACCTCCCGGGCGATCGGCCCGAAGACTCGGCTCCCTTTGGGATTGCCCTGCTTGTCAATCACCACTCCCGCGTTATCATCAAAACGGATGTAGGAACCGTCCGGACGGCGGACCTCTTTTCTCGTTCGAACAACGACGGCCCGCTCAATCCCATGGTCCTTAACGGCACCGTGGGGATCGGCTCCCCGGATCGAAACCGACACCGTATCGCCCAGATAGGCGATGCGGCTCGAACCGCGACGCGGAATTCCGATTACCCGCAACTTTTTCGCGCCGGAATTATCGGCGGCGACCAGCATTGTTTCGCGTTGAATCATTTCTTTGCCCTCCGCTCTCTCTTTCGAAGCACCTTTTTCTCGGTCCCAGCCTCTTTCACCTTTTTAACTTCCGATATTTCCTTCGACTCTCCCACCGGTTTCCCATCTAGCTCCACGATCACCCACCGTTTTGTTTTTGAGATGGGCCGGGTCTCTTCGATCGTCACCGATCTTCCAACCGGGGCATCCCCGCCGGCCACGTGAACTAAGTAAACCTTGGAAGTCAGAATGCGCTTCCGGTAGCGGGGGTGATGAAAAACACGCACCACCTCCACCGCCACGGTGTTTTTCCCGCTGATCCTTTTGATTACTCCTTTAAGCTTCTTTTTCGACATTTTTATCTTAAATGCTAGCTCTGTTTTCTTCAGAGCGTTCATTTTGTTTCTTCAAAATGTTAGTCCGCCTTAGGCGGGCGTCCATTTTGTTTCTCTTCAACCTGCGCTACTTCCTTCAGAATTTCTTTTTCACCCAGAGCCGTCATCACCCGCGCCGCTTCTCGCCGTTTTTTGCTGATCGCGGAGGTATTCGCTAGAGAACCGATGGCGCGCTTGCCACGGAGCTGAGAAATCTCCGCCTGCGCCGCTGCTAACACCTGGCGAAGCTCCTTCTCCTCTTTTTCGCGAAATTCTTTCATGTAACTCATTTCTTAACAATCTTTGTGGCGAGAGGCAACTTGGCCGCCGCCAATTTCAGGGCTTTCTCAGAAAGCTCCGCGGGAACACCCGATATCTCGAGCAGGATCCGCCCCGGTTTGATTTCCGCCGCGTAGTGGTCCACCACCGACTTTCCTCCTCCCATCCTGATTTCCGCCGGCTTTTTGGAAACCGGTTTGTCGGGAAAGATCCTGATCCACAACTTTCCCCCTCGTTCCGTGTATCCCCGAATAACCTTGCGGGCCGCCTCAATGTGCCGGGAAGAAAGATTCCCTTTTGTCAGCGCCTGCAGGCCGTACTCTCCGAAGGAGACCTCACTGCCGCGCCAGGCCTTGCCCTTGATCCGGCCGCGAAAACGTTTTCTGAATTTTGTCTTTTTTGGTAATAGCATTTTTTACTCCTTAGCCAACTCTCCCCGAAAAACCCAGACCTTAACCCCGATTTTCCCGTAGCGTGTCGCGGCGAAGCGGCTGGAAAAATCGATATCGGCTCTCAGGGTGGAGAGCGGGATCGACCCGCGCGAGATCTTCTCTCTCCGCGCGATCTCGGATCCCCCCAACCTCCCGGCCGCCTCGATCTTTACCCCCTTCGCTCCCCGGCCCATCGACTCCTCGACGATCTCATTCAGGACCCTTCGATACTGGCGTCCCCGCCGCTCCAGGATGTTAACCACCCGGTCCGCCAGGAGAGCGGCGGAAGTGGCCGGTGATTTTGATTCCACGATATCCAGCTCCACCGGGACTTTTGAAATCCTTGCCAGTTCCCCCTTGAGAATCTCAGCCCCGCCACCGCCCCGGCCGATCACCAGACCGGGCTTGGCCACGATCACGACCACTCTGACCTTGGATCCGGAACGTTCAATCTCAATGTCCTCCAGCCCTGCCTCAAAAAGCCTCGCGGCGAGAAAACGGCGGATCCGCGAGTCCTCTCCGGCGTTCTTGGCGTAATCTCGATCGCTAAACCAGCGCGAGCGCCAAGGCAGGAAGGTGCCCGTTCTTAGAGATTTGGGGCTCAATTTATGACCCATTGTTGCTCCTTTTTAGAACAATCATCAGGTGGGTGGAGCGGGTGATGATCATTCCGCGCGACCCCCGTGATTTCGGATCCACTCGGCGGCGAAAGGTGGGTCCCTTGTCCGCCCGCACTTCGGCCACCACCCAGTTGGATTTGTCAAAGCCGGCTCCGGCGTTGGCGGAGGCGGAGTGGAGAACATCGGCCACCGTTTCGCCGCCGCGGGTGCCGCTAAACTTCAAAATAGTTTCGGCCTCAACCACCCTCTTGCCTCGGATCAGATGCGCGAAATCCCGAACCTTGGTCGGGGAAATCTTCAGGTAACGGCCAATAGCCCGTGCTTCCGTTTTGGCGGGAACGGCCGGGACCGCCGGTGTCGCTTTATTGTCTTTGACTTTGGTCTTTGTTTTTTCCATTAGACTCTTCCCTCCGAGAGGGTCGCCTTGACTCCCTTTGCCCCGTGCTTCCGGAAGGTCCGCGTCGGGGAAAACTCTCCCAGATGATGCCCCACCATGGCCTCAACGATTTTCACCGGGATGTGCTCTTTTCCGTTGTAAACCGCGATCGTCAACCCCACCATTTCGGGGGAAACTTGAGAAGCGCGCGACCAAGTCCGAATCGGTTCATTACTGCCGGCTTCTTTGGCCCGCAAAACCTTTTTCATTAATTTTGGCTCGATAAACGGCCCTTTTTTGTTACTTCGGCTCATCTTTTCTTTTTCCTCAATACAATGTAACGATCGGTATGAAAGCGTTTCCTCGTCTTCTTTCCCAAAGTGGGTTTACCCCAAGGAGTTTTGGGACCGGGCATCCCAATTCCGGAACGGCCCTCTCCCCCTCCGTGCGGATGGGAGGACGGATTCTGCGCCACTCCCCGCACCGTGGGCCGAATTCCCATGTGCCGCTTGATCCCGGCCTTCCCGTATTTTCTCAGTTTGCGCTCCACTCCCGCCAAACGCCCGACCGTCGCCCAGCAATCCTTGAAGATGCGGCGAACCTCTCCGGAGGGCATCTTCAGGTGAATAAACTCGTCCTCCCGCGCCACCACCACCGCGGCCGAACCGGCCGTGCGAACGAACTGCGCTCCTCTTCCGGGGATGAGCTCGACGTTGTGCACCTCGGTTCCCACTGGAATCTTGCCGATCGGCAGGGCATTTCCGGCTCGGATCGGAGCAGAATCATCGCTGACTACCTGGTCTCCGACCTGGAGCTTCTCCGGCTGGAGGATAAACCGTCGCTCCCCGTCTTTATAGACCAGCCGGGCGAGATTGGCGGAGCGGTTGGGATCATACTCGAACAACTCCACCCGCCCTGGAAGTCCGCGCTTATCGCGTTTAAAGTCTATCACCCGATAAAGCCGTTTGGCGCCGCCGCCGTGGTGGCGAGTCGTTACTTTTCCGAGGCTTCGCCCCACCGCGCGCTTTCGGCCAAATTTTAGAGACTTTGGTCTTGTCATTTTTGTCTATTAAAAAATGCTAGGTCGTTTCTTCGGCCGTCCATTTACTTTTCCTCAAAAAACTCGATCTTCCCCTCCGATAGAGTTACCAAGGCCTTTTTAACCGCACTCTGTTCCGCCCGCACCGGCCGTTTCTTAGGTGTTCGCCAGCGAGTCTCTTTTCCGGGGGTGCGAATAATGGCAACCTTCGCCACTTTGGTTCCTTTGTGAAGAAGCTCGACCGCCGCAGCCACATCTTTCTTCGTGGCCTGAGGCGCAATCTCAAAAAGATATTTTCCCTGACGGGCCTGGGCATAGCCCTTTTCCGAAACCACCGGCTTTTTTAGGACCTGATAGATGTTCATCACTTCTTGCTCTTGGCTTTCCGCTTACGACTAACCGTCTTTTTTACTGCTTTAACTGACTTAACTGCCTTTACTACTTTTGCTGTCTTTCTTTCCTTCGTCAACCTCTCCCTAAGCTTACCGATGCTGTTCTGGAAAAAAACCAGATCGCCGGAATTGAGAACCTCATAGGGATTCAGGTTCCCCACCAGATCCACTGTCGCGTCCGCCAGATTCCGGAAGGAACGGAAGACATTGGCATTCATTTCAGGAACGACCACCAAAGCTTTCCGAGTTTTGAGTTTCGCCAAAAGCTGCTGGGCAACGGCGGTTTTCGGCTCTTTGAAGACGGGGTCCACGATCACCCAAACTCTTTCAGCCGCCGCTTTGGCAGAGAGCGCCGACCGTAGAGCCAGATCTTTAACCTTTTTGGTCAAAAGCGCCTCAAAGGTTCGCGGTTGGGGACCAAAAGTTACCCCTCCGCCGACCCAAATCGGAGAACGGACCGATCCATGCCGAGCTCGCCCCGTGCCCTTCTGGGCCCAGGGCTTGCGTCCCCCGCCGGAAACATCACCGCGAGTCTTGGTGGCCACAGTTCCGGCTCTCTGGATGTTTCGGTAGACATGAATGTACTGACGCAGGACCGTGGGGTTGGGCTTCACTCCAAAAATATCCTCCGGCAGTTCAATCTTCTTTTCGGTTTTTATTCCCTTCGCGCTAAAAACGTTCACCCTCATTGTTTCTTCTCCTCCTTAACCTCTTCCTTTGAGTCTTCGGCACTCTTTTCCTCCGGCACCGGCTGGGATTCGCTCTCTGCGACAACCTCTCCCGGTTCGTAGAGGATTGTCAGATAACTCAACCGCGGTCCGGGAAGAGCCCCCGAAATCTTGGCTATTTTATTCTCGGCATCCACCTCCACCACCGCTAATCCCGGCACAGTGACCTGCTCCCCACCCATGCGGCCGGCCATCCGCTTGCCTCGATAAACCCGGCCGGGAGTGGTTGTGCCGCCAATTGAACCGGGCGCTCGCCCCTTGGTCGAGCGGCCGTGGGTTGCCGGCATTCCCGCGAAACCATGGCGCTTCATCACGCCGGCAAAGCCCTTTCCTTTGGATGTTCCCACCACTCTGACGGGCGTTCCGGGAATAAAATCGGCCGGAATTTCCGATAACGAAACCGAAGTCACAGGGACAACTCTCCCGTCAGGCGAGAAAACTTGACCCATATCCAATTTTCGGGCCTCGATTTTATTGGTCACAAAAAAAGCCGCTACTCAAGCGGCCAAAAAGTCAGCGAGTTATTAGCACTAGCCAGCCGTATCCTGAGAACCCGCCTGACGACTGCTGTCTGCTGTCTTTATGAAACGCTTGGGCATTAACGAAGAGATAATAACAGAGAGAGCGAAAAAGTTCAACCCCCGACTCACTTGTAATAATCGGCGGTCTCCAGCTGACCCATGAAATAGCGGACGGCGTAGCCCCAGGATCCGCCGTTATCCAACGAAAGCGGGGCGTATCTTGCCATGATCTCATCAACCGTGTTCAGACCATCATTGAGGAATTTCTCCCGTAAACCTTTCGCCACGGTCCGGATTCCCTCTTCCCAGGAATCAAAGCAGAGAGTTCCTCGGGAGTGGATCCCCCAACCCCAGGCGTTATTGCAGCCCTCAATTATCTTCTGAGCAAAGGTCGATTCCGCTCCTGAAATCGCGGTCAAAAGACGCCAATCGAGCTGGTACTTTTCCGATACTTCCAGAATAAAATCGGAGTACTTGGTTAGAGGCGAATGATAGGATTCCAAAAACTTCCGCAGAATAATCGGCCGGGCTTCCGGCGTCACAGTACTCTCTCCAAGAACGTTGTCTTCAGAGGGAGGAGGGCTAATGAATATCTGGGAACCGATCGTTGAGGCGGCGAGAGCGTCGTCGGATGAGGAAATTGCCAAACTGGAAGCCGAAAAAAGCAGAGCGAACGAGGCGCTCGCAAAAAACAAGAGAGGTAATGCTATAAGTACCGCTCCCCTAGGCAGGGTAATCATCGGCAGGTCGGGAGAGTTTCACTCCCAGTAGGGAGGTAGCGATTTAAAGATCGCGTCCTCTCTTTGGGGCAGCATTTTTACCCTAACAGAAACAGGAAATCAAAAGCAAACGGCTACAGGCTACTTTTCGTGTAGCGAACGGATTATTTCCGAATGAAATGAGAAAAGATGGCTTTTACCCTAGTAAAAGACTTACATCTTCACCTCTACCCCGACGCCGGCGGGGAGATCGAGGTTGGAGAGTTCATCAATGGTTTTGGGAGTGGGTTCTTCGATATCGACCAGCCTTTTGTGCGTCAAGATTTCAAACGACTCGCGGGAACGCTTGTCAATATGAGGAGAACGGATCACAGTAAAAATCTCCCGTTCTGTCGGGAGTGGAATGGGGCCTACGACCTTGGCGCCGGTGCGAATCGCCGCATCGACAATCTTCTCCGCGCTACGGTCAATCACCCGGGCGTCGTAAGCTTTTAAACGAACGCGAATCCTTCCTTTTGGCATGAAACGTGCTATTTATCCTAGTCGGCAGGAATCGAGTTACTTGATAACCTTGGAGACGACTCCCGCTCCCACCGTGTGTCCTCCTTCGCGAATCGCGAAGCGCACACCCTCTTCGAGAGCGATCGGCTGGATCAGTTTGACCGCAACTTTGACGTTATCACCCGGCATCACCATCTCCACCTCTTTGGGAAGAGTGACCTCGCCCGTTACATCGGTCGTCCGCAGATAGAATTGAGGACGATAACCGGTGAAGAAAGGAGTGTGGCGCCCACCTTCCTCTTTGGAGAGAACGTAGACCTCAGCCTCGAATTCGGTGTGGGGGGTAATCGAACCAGGAATCGCCACCACCTGACCGCGCTCGATGTCGTCTCGCTCAATTCCGCGGAGAAGAAGACCGACGTTGTCACCAGCCTGAGCCTCATCCAACGATTTGCGGAACATCTCTACTCCGGTCACGACCGTCTTTTTGGTGTCCTTCAGCCCGACCAGCTCCACCTCATCATTGACCTTGATTTTGCCGCGCTCGGCGCGACCGGTCGCCACCGTTCCTCGACCCTTGATGGAGAAAACATCCTCCACCGGCATCAGGAAAGGTTTGTCCAGATCGCGAACCGGGGTGGGAATGTAGTCATCAACCGCTTTCATCAGCTCTTCAATACTCTTAAGAGCTTCAGCGTCACCGTCCAACGCTTTCAAAGCGGAACCGCGGATCACCGGCACGTCGTTCCCGGGGTATTCGTACTTGCTCAGGAGCTCTCGAACCTCGACTTCCACCAGGTCGATCAATTCCTTATCGTCCACCATGTCCACTTTGTTGATGAAAACGACAATCGCCGGCACGTTCACCTGGTGCGCCAAGAGAATGTGCTCGCGGGTCTGCGGCATCGGACCATCCGGAGCGGAGACCACCAGGATCGCCCCGTCCATCTGGGCAGCGCCGGTGATCATATTCTTGATGTAGTCGGCGTGTCCCGGAGCGTCGATGTGGGCATAGTGGCGCTTCTCGGTTTCGTATTCGACGTGAGAAATGTTGATGGTGATCCCCCGTTCCTTTTCCTCGGGAGATTTGTCGATATCCTCAAACTTGTAAAACTCCGACATCCCCTTGGTGGAGAGGTACTTGGTGATGGCCGCGGTGAGGGTGGTCTTCCCGTGGTCAACGTGACCGATCGTGCCCACGTTTACGTGGGGTTTGGTTCTTTCGAATTTCTTTGCTGCTTCTGCCATGGACTAGTAGATGTTAGAGCTTAGAGACAACAATGTCAAGCTCTTCTTCTCGTAATAAGGCCTTTCGCTGGCGCTCAAGGACCTTCTTACTTGCTCGTGCCAGAAATTATTTTGGCGGCAACGCTTTCTGGCACTCGCTCGTAATGAGATGGTTCAATGTTAAAAGTTCCTCTTCCTGAAGTCAAGGAACGAATGGTGGTGGCGTATCCAAAAATCTCGGCCAACGGCACAATCGCCTTGATGACCTGAGCGTTGCCGCGCGAATCAGTTCCCTGGATCTGCGCCCGCCGGGAGGAGAGGTCCCCCATCGTTTCCCCCAGATACTGCTCGGGAATAATAACCTCGATCTTCATGATCGGCTCGAGCAGGACTGGCTTCGCCCGTCGGCAACCCTCTCGAGTAGCTTCGGAGGCGGCGATCTGGAAGGCGATATCGGAGGAGTCTACTTCGTGAAAAGAACCATCGAACAG
Source organism: Patescibacteria group bacterium (assembly GCA_035291485.1). Lineage (GTDB taxonomy): Bacteria > Patescibacteriota > WWE3 > 9FT-COMBO-53-11 > 9FT-COMBO-53-11 > 9FT-COMBO-53-11. The sequence goes on from DATDSA010000009.1 coordinate 18,066, forward strand.
CGTCGCCCGCAGGTCGATCATTGGGTATCCGGCCAGAACTCCTTTGCCGAGGGCCTCTTTCACACCCTTTTCGGAGGGGGAGATAAACTCGGCCGGGATCGATCCGCCGCGAATCGCGTTCACAAATTCGAAACCTGATCCCGGGGGCAGCGGTTCGTACTTGAGGAAAACGTGCCCGTACTGCCCTCTTCCCCCCGACTGGCGGATGTACTTGCCCTCCTGCTCAACCATCGCGGTAATCGTTTCCTTGTAGGCCACCTGAGGAGCGCCGACGTTCGCTTCGACCCCAAACTCCCGTTTCATTCGGTCCACCAGAATCTCCAGGTGGAACTCCCCCATTCCCGAGATGAGGGTTTCCCCGGTTTCGTGGTTGGAGGAGATCTTGAAAGTCGGGTCTTCTTCTGCTAATTTCTTCATTGCCTCTCCCAGCTTCTCCTGGTCGGCCTTGGTCTTGGGCTCGATCATCACCGAAATCACCGGTTCGGGGAAGGAGATGTTCTCCAGGATTATCGGCGATTTTTCGTCCGAAAGGCTATCGCCGGTGGTGGTCTGCGCCAGACCCACCGCCGCACCGATCTCCCCCGCCCCGATCTCGGCGATCTCCTCGCGGGAGTTGGCGTGCATTAGGAGAATGCGGCTAATCCTCTCTTTCACACCTTTGGTGGCGTTCAGGACGTAGGAACCGGAAGAGATTTTGCCCGAATAGACTCGAAAGAAAGTCAGCCGGCCGACGAATGGATCGGTCTGCACCTTGAAGGCCAACGCTGCGAACGGCTCATTGGTGTCGGCTTTGTGGGTCGTTTTGTTTCCGGAAAAATCCAGCCCCTCCACCGCCGGCCGGTCCAGAGGCGAAGGCAGGTAATCCACCACTGCATCCAAAACCTTCTGCACTCCCTTGTTGCGCAGGGAAGACCCGCAGAGAACCGGAAAAACCTGGCCGGTGAGGGTCGCCCGACGCAGAGCTCCTTTCAGCTCTTCATCCGAAATCTCCTGCCCCGCCAGGTACTTTTCCAGAAGCTGCTCATCCTCTTCGGCGATCGCTTCGATCGTTTTCGCCCGGTACTGGGCCATCTTTTCTTGGTACTCCGCCGGCACCTCTTCCTCAATAACATCCTCCCCGAGTTTGCCCTCGAAGCGGTAGGATTTTTGCGCCAGAACGTCAATCATTCCTGAGAAATCCCCTTCGCGGCCAATAGGAAAATTCAGGACAACGGTTTTGGCGTTCAGTTTCTCTTTGATGGAGGCAAGGTCCTCATCAAAATCGGCGCCGATCTTGTCCATCTTGTTGATAAAACAGATCCGCGGAATGTTGTACTTGTCGGCCTGCCGCCAGACCTTTTCGGATTGGGGCTCGACTCCTTCCTTTCCATCGAAAACCACCACGGCCCCATCCAAGACTCGGAGGGAGCGCTCCACCTCGGCCGTGAAATCGACATGGCCGGGGGTATCAATGATGTTGATCCGGCAGTCTCGCCAAAAAGTGGTCGTGGCTGCGGCGGTGATCGTTACCCCCCGCTCCCGTTCCTGGACCATCCAATCCATCACTGCCGCCCCCTCGTGCACCTCACCGATTTTGTAGGTCCGGCCCGTGTAATAGAGGAACCGTTCGGTCGTGGTGGTTTTGCCCGCATCAATATGGGCAATAATCCCGATGTTCCGAACTTTATCGAGCACCGCTTTGAATCCTATTTTATGCGAAAGTTTCTCTTCAGCCATGGCGTGAACGAATCATCTTATCAGAGATAGGATAGCGGAGCAACCGGCAAAATAGCAAACGACTAGACGCAAGACTTAAACTAGAGAGGATGATCTACACCCCCAAACGGCTCCAGGATCTTTATCTCTGGCAGGAAAAAAATCTCCGGATTGAGCGGGTTCCGAACCTTTCGGGTTACTCCGTCCGGAAAAAGAGGTTTCTTTCTTCCCGGGAGGGAAGGAAATTCTTGAGCTATCGCACCAAAAAAATCACGAATCTCAACGGAGTAGCCGTTTGGTTGGTAGACGGAATCGCGCTTCGCGGAGGATTGAAAGCTGGCGATATCGACTTCACCATGGGCGGGCATGGCTATCGCTACCTCTACATCCCGGAAGAGGAAATCTGGATCGACAAGGCCACCGCCCGCCGCGGCGATCTCGAGCCGGTCATCTGGCACGAATACCTCGAACGAAACCTGATGAAAAACGGGATGAGCTACGACGAGGCTCACACCATCGCTTCAGACTTGGAAACCACTCTCCGCGAAGGAACTTATTTTGTTCTTCCGGTCGGCACCTTCCGCCAAACCGCCGGACTCTGCGGCCCGGCCGCCCTGAAAATTGTCTTGGATTACTACCAGTACCAATTCACCGAAAAGGAGCTCGCCCAGCTCTGCCAAACCACCGAAGCCGGGACGGATCCGCAAAAGATGGTTGAAGCCGCCCAAAAAATCGGGTTGCAGTCCTCCCAAAAAGAAAACATGGCCACCGAAGAGGTTAAGAAAATCGTGCGAAGCGGAACTCCCATCATCGCCAACTTCCAGCTCAAACCGGAAAAAGGCGAGGGCCACTACGCCGTCATCGTGGGCTACAGCCGAGATACCTTTATCCTGTCCGATCCCCAAGAGAAACGAGGCTATCGAGAAGTAAAAATCAAAGATTTTATGAGACTCTGGTACGAGTTGGAGGACCGAACAAGTCGCCAGGGCATATTGCTAAATCTCCACCGAGCGCATAGAATGTGACACAACAAAACATTTTCGGAAAGGAGGAGAGATGGCAAAACCGCGAGTCTTTTTGCCACCGGAAATGGCCGGTCTCTATGAGAAGCACGAGAGAATGGAGATCAGCCGGGTTACCAGCCTCAAGCGCCACCACGAGAGAAGCCGACGCTACCTTCGTCACCACAGCCCAAAGCGTTTTCGCCTGAAGAAGGTCACCCGCCTGCCGGGGGTGACCGTCTGGCTGGTGGACGGGTTGATGATCCGGGGTGAGCTGGACGTGGACTTCACCATGGGTGGGCACGGCTATCGCTATCTCTTTATCCCACTCGGTGAGGTCTGGATTGATAAGGCCTACAACCGGAGTGGTGATCTCTTGCCCACCATCTGGCACGAGTACTTCGAACGCCTCCTCACCCGCAACGGAATGCACTACGAAACGGCCCACCGATACGCCTGTCGCCTGGAGATCATGCTGCGCGACGGGAAAACGTTTGAACTGCCGGTGGATACCTTCCGCCAGAAGGCGGACGGTTTCTGCGCACCGGCGGCGCTCAAAATCTACCTAAAGTATCTGGGCCGGAACCTCTCTGAGCTGTACCTCGCCCGGCTGTGCAAGACCACCCCCGAAAAAGGCACTGATCCGGTCGACATCGCCGCCACGGCGCGCCGCCTCGGTTTCCGAGTCCAACACCGCGGCCGGCCGCTCACGCCTCGAGAAATTCGCCGCTATTGCCGCGCCGCCGGATTAAAGGGAGATGAGCTGAAAGAGCATTTCACCAAGGTTCGCAAGCAGGCCGGCACCGTTCGGGTTCACGAGGCCTGGACGGTCACGGCGGTGAAACGGTCCCTCAAGAGAGGACGACCGGTTCTGGCGAACTTCCAGCTCAGTCGGGATTACGGCAGCGGCCACTACGCGGTGGTCTTCGGCTACACCGACGACAAGTTCCTCGTCAGCGACCCCAACGACGCCAACGGTTTTCGGGAGTGGCCGATCCCTCAGTTCATGGCTCTCTGGTATGAACTGGAAGACGGGACCGTTCGGGAAGGTTTCACAATCTCGTCTTAGCGAGATTGCTAGGTTCGCGAAGTGAGCCGTCCGATCTTCAATTGAACCCCCAACTTGGGCTACCAAGCTGGGGGTTTTTTCGACCAATTTTGCTAAATTGATTACAGGGAGGTGATTAATCAATGATGTTTTTTGGCAGTTTACTAATCCTGTTGGGAGGTTTCTGGCTCCTGAGCAACTTGGGAATAATCTCGGCCGAGTTCTGGCAAGTCTTCTGGCCCACGATCGTGATTCTCCTGGGAGTCAAACTCTTGTTCGGGCCCTCCAAGTGGAAGAAGTTCTGGAACCAGTTCGAAGACGGGAAAAAAATTAAGATCGAGTAGTCCTGTTCAAACCGCCGGGACCTTAAATATCAGCCCCACCACGTAGCCGATCAAGGCGGCGGCGAGGCCGATTATCGTAATCTTTAACCCCTCGCGCCCGAGATTCAAACCGATTACCCTGGCCTTGTAGATTCCGAGAAGAAAGAGAAAGATGGCCGAAATGAGAACGGCAACTTTTATCCCCAAAGAAATCGGAAAAAAGGCAAAAGGGATTATGGGAATTACCGAACCGAAGATGGCGGAGACACCTACAATCAGCGCGTCCGTTAGCGCGTGGGACCCTGTTATCGAAGAGGTGTAGGCCACCGCCGCCATCGAAAAGGATTCCGCGAAGGTGGCGGCCAATCCCGCCGCCAGGACGATGCGGGTATCCCCCGAAGCCGCCGCCACACCCAGAGTCACCCCCAAAACATTCACCAACCCATCCTGACCACCGAGAATGATGTCCCGAAGATCGAGCTGGCGATGTTTGAGTTCTTCCAAGCGGGAAATTTTAGCCACGATATTTTTTCTCCCCCGCCGCAATCGGCACCTTCAACCAGTTCTCCACCGGAGGCAGAGGACAAGAGTAGCCCTCACCGTAAGCGCAGTAGGGGTTGTAGGCGTAGTTGAAATTGAGCTCAAACCTCGACGCTTCGGTCGGGGCCCCGACACCGGCAGGTCGTCGGGGCTTCTCCTCCACTTCCAGATAGCGGCCGGCGCCATAGGTTTCTTGGCCCGAGGTCGCATCGCGAAATGGCAGAAAATAGGAACCGCTTGCGGCCTGGTAGATGGTGAGTTGGGCGGGCTGATCCGCGACCGAAAACCCGAGCTTGCCGATGCGCCGAAAAGTCTTCCTCTCCCCGGAGGAAGTTTCAAACTCCAGCTCTTCCTCGGGAACCCGGGCCAGAGGGACAAGAAAACTCAGGTTCGGATTCTCCGGAAAATATTTCAAACCGGCAAAGGAAAGCCGCTCCTCGACCGGAATTGGCGATTCGGTCCCGGTTTTTAAAAATTCGTCTTTGCGTTTGCGAAACTCCACCAAGCTCTCCATGATTTACCTTAGCTTAGCAAAGCTAGAACTAGGTTTGGGTGGTAGAATAACCCTTGTGATTAGCTTTCCTCGCCTCGCAAAATCTTTCCGCCACGCCTGGCGCGGACTGGTACACACGCTATTTTTCCATCAAAATCTGAGAATTCACTTGACGGTGGCGATTATCACCGCCGCCCTCGGACTCTATTTTCAGATATCCTCCCGGGAGTGGTTTGGCATTCTGGTTGCCATCTTCTTGGTTCTGGTGGCGGAAATGATTAACACCTCTTTGGAGGAGATCATTGACCTGGTGAGAGAGGATCACCACGAAAAAGCTCGCATCGCCAAGGACGTCTCGGCGGGAATGGTGCTTTTGGCGACGGTCTTCGCCGTCCTAGTGGGATTGGCTGTTTTCTTACCCCGAGTATTCTAAAGAGTTGCAAACGGAAATAAGACCATCCGCTCTATCGCGGATGGATCATCTTTCATCCGGTAGCTAAAGCTACCATCTGAAATGGGCAAAGGCACGGTTGGCGTCGGCGATGCGCTGAACCTCCTCCTTCTTCTTAACGGCCGTTCCCTCGTTGTTGTAGGCCGCCGTTAACTCCTGCGCCAGCCGCTCCACCAGCGGGCTGCCTTTTTTGCTCCGAGCAGAATTCACCAGCCAGCGAATTGCGAGCGCCTGGGCCCGCTCCGTCCGAACTTGAGTGGGAACCTGGTAGGTTGCTCCCCCTACCCGGCGGGATCGAACCTCCAGCTGCGGAGTAACGTTGGTTACCGCCTGAGTCAGGACCAGCAACGGTTCGACTCCCAGAGCCTGCGCCGCCTTGTCCATCGCTCCGTAAACCGCGGCCTGGGCCGTGGCCTTTCGGCCGCTCAACATAATTTGGTTGGTAAATTTGGCCACAACTGTGGAACCAAAACGGTAATCAGATTCCAATTGCCTTTTTCGGACCGGACCTCCCCTAGGCATTTTCTATTCCTTTCTCCCCAGACGCTGCGGTCGGGACCTCGACACTTTCAGTCGTCGGGGCTTCCGCCGCAGTCACCGATTGCGGCCGGCCTCCTCCGGCGGTCTTCTTGGCCCCATAGATGGAACGGCTGGTCTGGCGGCCTTCCACCCCCGCCGTGTCAAAAACACCCCTGACGATCGTGTACTTGATTCCCGGCAGATCCTTGACCTTTCCGCCCCGCACCATCACGATCGAGTGCTCCGCCAGATTATGACCTTCACCGGGAATGTAAGATGTAACTTCCCGCCCATTTGAGAGGCGGACCCGCGCCACTTTGCGAAGCGCGGAATTTGGTTTCTTGGGAGTCATCGTCCTCACCTGCAAAACCACGGCTCTCTTAAAGGGAGAATTCGCAGCCTTCTTGCGCCGACTCAGTGAGGAATAAATCTCCGCCAGGGCCGGGGCTTTGGTTTTGTGGGCGATCTTTTTTCTTCCTTTTTTGATGAGCTGTTGGATCGTCGGCATTATTTCGCGTCCTTCTTATCCTCTTTCTTCATCTTGAGTTGCGATCTCTCTCCGGTTGGGATCAAACGGCCCACGATGACGCTCTCCTTTAATCCCAAGAGATTATCAACCTTACCCGCGGCCGCTGCTTCCGTCAGGATTCGCGTTGTCTCCATGAAAGAGGCCGCCGAAAGCCAGGAATCGGTCTTGAGAGAAGAGCGGGTAATTCCCAACAGGACTGGTTCTCCGACCGCCCGCTTTGATCCCTTGGAAAGCTCATCATTCGCCTTCTCCAGTTGGATCTTGGTGATGATTTCTTCAGGAATAAATTCGGTATCTCCGGGGTCGGTGATCCGCAACTTGTTGAACATCTGCCGCACGATCACTTCCAAATGAATATCATCCAATGAAATCCCCTGGCCGGAGTAAACCTTGAGAATCTCATTCACCAAATATTTCTGGGTGGAGAGGATTCCGCGGACGCCCAAGATTTTCTTCGGATCGAGGTACCCCTCAGTGAGCTGGACGCCGGCTTCCACCTTCTCGCTATCCTTCACCAGAATGTTGCGGCCCACCGGAACGTCAAACTGCATTGCCCCCTCCTTGCCGGTAAGGAAGACCTTCCGGGAATCTCCTTCTTCCGAAACCGAGATCTTTCCGGCGTAGGGAGCCACGTTCGCTTCGAATTT
>DATDSA010000010.1:0-38785 GCA_035291485.1 Patescibacteria group bacterium
ATCAGCGGGCTGCCACTGGAGCTGGGAAATCTTAAGAATCTCAAGCTGCTGGATCTTTCCGGCAATCCGGTATCCACTATCGACCTCGCCAAAATCGAGGCCGCCCTCCCCGATACCGAGATCCGCTCCGACAATTAATCCCTTCTTTTCTGCTCACCACCGGCCCGGTTCCCAGACTTGTTAAAATAGCTTATTGAGTTGAAACAAAGGGGGTTGAAAAAATTTGTTTAAGAAACTTTTAATCCTATCCGTTCTCACAGTCTTTCTCTTCGCCGGAGGTTTGGTGCTGGCGAAAGACGATCTCCCGAACCCCGGAATCACTCCCGACAGTCCCTTCTACTTCCTCGACACTCTCGGTGAGCAGATCGAGCTCTTCCTCTCTTTTAGTCCCACTGCGAAGGCCGAAAGGGCCACCCAGATCGCGGCCGAAAAAGCCGCCGAGGTGGAAGCGATGATCGAGGAGAACAAACCGGACGCGGTCGAGACCGCGGCCACCCGCTACGGCGAGCTGATCAGCCTGGCCGCCCAGAGCATCAGGGAATCAGAGGACAGAGCCGCCGCCGTGGCGGCGCTCGTGGCGCAGGCCACTTCGATCCACCTCACGGTCCTCACCGGATTACTGGATAAGGTTCCCGAGCAGGCGAGGAATGCGATCGAGAACGCCCTGACCAAGAGCGAGAACGGCGCCCAGTCGGCGCTGGACGCTCTTCAGGACGAAACCGATCTCAGGAGCGAGGTCCAGGACAAGATCAACGCCGCTCGGGCAAAACGGGGAGCGGAATAGAAAACCCGCTTCGGTGGGGAAGCGGGGTAGAGAAGGGATCAGCCGAACTTGGGCAGGCGCAGGCCGTGGCAGGAACACTTGCGGCAGGATCCCACTCCGTAACGGTGGTACCTTCGCCGGTGCCCACAGGCGCAAACCTGTTTGGGGTCCGCCGGAACCAGCAGACGGCCGTAGTAATGGAGCAGCCGCCACCCCTGCATGACCGCCGCGTCCATACCGGGATTGTTCGGATCGCCAACCGCGCGGGTGTGGAAGATGACGTCCTTGAACATCAAATCTTCCACCGTTTGGACCGCCTCCGCCAGCATCTTCAGCGCCGCCACGTAGACCAGGCCGGCGGTGTTGAAACTTTCCTCTTTCGGTAGCTCAAGGAACTTCTTGCCCTCGTCCGTACCGATGTCACCCTCGCGCTCCCGGAAGGAGTTCAGGTGCTCCCGGATCGCGTCGCCGATGGTCTGGACCTTTGCCTTGGCCTTGCGTTTTCCCACGTCTCCTCCCTCTTTTCTTTGAAAGAAGTTTATCATGAGGATTTGATAATCGGGTAGTCTTTTTATTATCCTAGAGGAGTAATGTACGGCTCGCTAAAGCGAACCTAGATTCGGCGAATGGCCGAATAACGGCTCGCTAAAGCGAACCTAGCATTTTGAGAAAACAAAATGAAAGAACAGCACGACCACAGCCAACCCACCCACACCGCCGGTTGCGACGCCTGTTCCTACGTCGCCGAGGTTCACGCCCACGGCGATGACGAAGCGGTAGACGCGCTGGTGCAGGATCTGGCGGCGCACAACAAGGCCGTCCACAACCAGGACACCGACCCCGAAGCCATCAAAGATCCCGTTCGCGCCAAGATGAAGACCCTGTAGGCAGTGTTTCCAATCATCGGAATTCTCACCGGAATCGGCTCGGCGGCGGGATGGGGAGTGGGGGATTTCCTCGCCGGAAAATCCTCCCAAAAATCCGGCCCGTACCAAGCCGCCTTCCTCTCGGTTCTGTTCGGGCTAATTGTCACCGCCGTAATTTACCTCATTTTTGTCCGAGATTTCGGCATTCCATCCCCCGACATCTTCATCCGCCTCACAATTCTGGTTCTCGGCCTGTCGGCCGCCCAGATTCTGTTCTTTAAGGCCCTGGCGATCGGCCCGATCGGCATCGTCGCCACCATCGGCAGCGCTTATTCGTTGATCACCGTTCCTCTGGCGCTGGGATTGCTCGGCGAACAGCTCACCGTCGGCCAGCTGGCAGCGGTCGCCACGATTATTTTGGGAGTAATTTTGACCTCAATTCAGATCGGTGGAAAATCAGTCAAGCTCATCAGCAAGCGGGGGGTGATTCTGGCACTGGGGGCGATGATTATCTGGGGAGTATCTTTCGCTTTTCTCGATCCGGTCGTCGAAGCGCTGGGATGGGTTAAGGCCTTTTCGCTGGAATACGTCCTGACGGTTATTTGGGAACTAGTTATTCTGGGAGCGATGGGGATCAGCCTCCGCAAGCTGGTGGCGCCGGGATTCAATCGTTTGGTCGTGGCGAACTCGATCGCCTTTCTTTTCGGGAACGCCGCCTTCAACATCGGGCTGGAGAAGGGGCTGGTCTCAATCGTGACCCCGATCTCTTCGGCTTATCCAGTAATTACGGTTCTTCTCGCTTGGCTCTTCTTGAAAGAGCACCTCAAGAGGAACCAGCTCCTGGGGATCGCCCTCGTTATCACCGGAGTAATTATCCTCGCCGTCTCCGGTTAACGCAGGTCTTGATTCCGCCGGCCGAGCTTCGCTAGACTGGTTCGTGCCAAGGCGAAAGTTTCCGAAACTCGTCTTCGTTTCGGGTGGTGTGCTCTCCGGGTTAGGCAAAGGAATCACCACCGCATCCGTTTCTCTCCTCCTCAAATCCCGCGGCTATAAAGTCACCGCCATCAAGTGCGACATGTATCTCAATATCGACGCCGGCACGATGAACCCCGTTGAACACGGGGAGGTCTTCGTGACCGATGACCGGGCCGAGACCGACCAGGATATCGGCCACTACGAACGCTTTCTGAACGAGGACCTGCCGGGGAAGAATTACATCACCGCCGGCCAAGTCTACTACGAGGTCCTCCAGAGAGAACGGCGGCTGGAGTACGGGGGAAGAACGATCGACGCCTACGAGGAGATCCCACCGGAGATCATCCGCCGAATAAAACAGGCGGCCCAGGGGTACGAGATCGCGGTGATCGAGCTGGGCGGAACGGTCGGTGAGTACCAGAACATCATGTTCTTCGAGGCCATCCGCCGGCTGAAGATCAAGGACCCCAGCTCGACCCTGCTGATCCACGTCGGCTACCTGCCGCTCCCGCCGACCCTGGGAGAGCCCAAATCGAAACCGATCCAACAATCCATTCAAGAACTGAACTCGCTCGGCCTTCGGCCGGATTTCGTTGTTGCCCGCTCGGAGAAACCGATCGACTTGAAGCGGAAGGAGAAAATCGCTTTCTCCGCCGCGATCGATCCCCAGGACGTAATCTCAAACCCCGATGTCAGCCCGGTCTACCGCGTCCCGCTGGTGCTGGAGGAGCAGGAGCTGGCGCGAAAGATCCTGCAAAGGTTCGGCTTGCGGTCCCGCGGCCGAAAACTCGGCGAATGGAAGAATCTCATCAAAAGGATCGAAGGGGCTAGAAAACCGATCAGGATCGGTATGGTCGCCAAGTACATCTCCTCCGGCGATTTCACCCTGGAAGATTCCTACATCTGCGTCAACGAAGCGATCAAGCACGCCGCTTGGGAGCAAGGGCTGGATCCCCAGCTGGTTTGGATCGATTCCGAGAAGCTGGAGGAGATGGGAAAGAAGGAGTTTGAAGAAGCGCTCGCGGGCTTGGACGGGATGATCGTCCCGCAGGGGTGGGGGAGCCGGGGAACGGAGGGGAAGATCGGGGCGATCCGATTCGCCCGAGAAAACAAAATCCCATACCTGGGGCTCTGTTTCGGAATGCAGATGGCGGTGGTCGAGTTCTCCCGCCACGTGCTGGGATTGAAGGACGCCCACACCGCCGAGGCTGATCCCAAAACCAAGAACCCGGTGATCCACGTCATGCCGAACCAGGAGAAATACCTCCAGAATAGGCAGTACGGCGGGACGATCCGGCTCGGCGCTTGGAAGTGCGGGATTGAGCCCCGGACGCTACTGCGCCGGATCTACGACCGAGGGGTGGTCAGCGAACGGCACCGCCACCGCTACGAGCTGAACAACAAGTACCGCCAGCTGCTGGAGAAAAATGGAATGAGGTTGTCCGGATTATCGAGCGATAAGGAGCTGGTGGAAGCGATTGAGTTGGATCAAAAAATTCATCCGTTCTTTCTGGGGGTACAATTCCATCCGGAATTAAAATCCCGGCCGTTGGCACCCCACCCTATTTTTAGGGAGTTTATGCGCGCCGCGAGCGGCGACGGAGGTAGAGACCGACCTCAAAAGCGAGGGCGGCGAAAAGCAGATTGACGAGCGGCATTCCGGTGGCGGGGAGAACTTCTCCTTCGTCTTCCTCACCCAGGACATCCTGGTCGTTGTTGGTCACCGTACAGGTCTTTTCCTCACCGACCTTAATATCTCCAACACAGTCTTCCGAGTAGAAGGCGGTGTATCCGGCGACCGGCTCTTCCGTGACTTCATACTGACCGGCGTCGAGGTCAATGACGGTTCCGCCCTCGTTCCCGAAGAAAGCGATCGGGTCGGGATTCGTCGCGGCGATAGACAGAGTAAAATCGCTAGCGATCTTGGTACCGGTGCTGTTGTTGACCACCCGCTTGATGACGGTGAGCTTGGGAGCAATATCGTCGTTGGTGATGGTGCAGGAGATGTTTTCGCCCTCATTCAGGGTAACGGTACCACCGAGAACCGAGGGACAGTCATCCTCACGCTCTTCACCGCCGGTGAGGGAAACGAAGGCGTACCCGAAGAGACCCGCTTCATTCAGCGCGTAGGGAGTGTTAGCGTCAACTTCCAGGGTCTGACCGGAGGTCACCGCGGTATCTCCAATGGTCAGGCCAAAATCATTCGGCCCCGCTGTACCACCGTCGAGATTGATGACTTCTTTGTAGAGGGTAATCGTGGGAGCGGTGTCGTCGTTGGTCACGGTGCAGGTTTCCGAACCACCGTTCGGAATAAACACTTCGCTGCAGTTGTCGTAGCTGGTTCCGTAACCATCCGCCGACTCTTCAGTCACGGTGTAGGTTCCCTGAGGAACGGGTATTTCCTTCAACGCCCCGTCATCCAAGAACGGTCCGGGTTCCAAACCGTTGACTTGGAAGTAGAAATCGGAACCATTCGCGTCGCCGCCGTTGTCGTTGACGACAATTTTCTTCACAATTAGTGTTCCCGGCTGATCGTCGTTGGTGATGGTGCAGGTCTTGGACTCCCCGGGAAGAAGAGTGATATTCCCCTGCGCATCGCAATCCTCACCCCAGGTAGAAGGAGCGTAGCCAAAAAGCGTGTCTTCGCTGACCGTGTAAGAACCCGCATCCACGAAATGAGAACCCCAGCTGGATTGAACAGCATCGATGTAGACGGAAAAATCATTTTCGGTTGCGGTGCCACCGTCATCGTTGGGAAGAACTTTAACCAAAGTGAGGGTGGAAGTTTCGTCATCGTTTAGGATGGTGCAAGTCATCGTTTCCCCCGGCAAAAGAGCTACTTCTCCTTGCGCGTTGCAATCCCCACCCCAAGAAAAGGGCGTGTAACCAGGAAGGGTGTCTTCACTAACTGTGTAGGTACCGGCATCTACTTGATGGGATCCCCAGCTGGATTGAACAGCATCGATGTAGACATTAAAGTCATTCTCGGTTGCAGTTCCGCCGTTATCGTTGGGGAGAATCTTCGCCAAAATAAGCGTCGCTTCCTCATCGTCGTTTACAATCGTACAGGTGACATCCTCAGCCAATCCTAGGGTAATAACATTCCCGTTTAACTGCCCACCATCACACTGCCAATCGCTGGGAGTGTAGCCGGAAGGACCACCCGATTCGGACAAGGTATAGGGCTCTCCCGCCAAAACAGCCTGCGGTCCAACGGTCGGTCCTGACCCAGAAAAACCATCAGTTCCGGTGGCCTGTAACGTCCACTGATTCTCGTTGGCTTGACCACCATCATTGTTGGTCACTGTTTTGACCAAAGTAAGGGTAGGAGCGACATCATCATTGGTGATGGTGCAGGTTTTTTCGTCGCCGTAGGCCAAGCTAACGTTACCGTCCTCACAACCTTCACTAAACGTCACAAGGTAACCGGAGGGGTCGATTTCTAAGAAATCTTCCTCAAAAGATTGACTACCAACTTCTAATGTATACGTAGTCTCCCAAACCCTAAGAACATCATTAATATAAAGATCAAAATTATCTTCGGTTGCAGTACCGCCATTATCGTTAGGAAGCTCTTTGTAGACAGTTAGAGTCGGCAACTGGCCGTTAGTAAAAGTGCAAGTTATATCACCGCCCGCAGTAAGATCAATGGAATTAGGGTTAATCTCGTTGTTCACCCCATCCGAGCAGACTGCACTAATCGGCGCCCAGCCTGTAACCGGATATTCAATTAGAGAATAGTTTCCCGGCAAAAGGTCAGGAAAAGTGTGGGGAGTTTGTTCATCGATCAACGAAGTAGAACCAGCACCACTCAAAGTAAAGTCAAAAGACTGATTTGAACCAGAAGGTATGGTAATTTTATCAACCGTGATTGAGCCGGGGTTAATTTCATTGGTGAAAGTGCAAGTGACATCCTCACCTTCAGGCAAGGGCAGTACAACGCTGTCATTCGATCCAGTTCCAATTGGATCACCATCTTCATCCAAACAGGCAACCGAGGTTGAATAGCTGGAACTGGTAACCTCGCTAAGCGTGTAACTATCTGGAGTAAGATTTCCAAATGTGTAATCCCCACCATCGATAATGTTGCTGGCAGTACCAACCAGGGAACTGTCGGAGGAGAGTTCCAAGTTAAAGTCCCAGGTACTTGAATCATCCGGAACAACATCCTTAACTACCGTTACGGTAGCGGGCGAGACTACCGCGTCAGCCGAAAGAGATTTATCAGTAGCTCCCAAATTACCAAGATCATCGTCCCCGTCATCATTAACATCGGCGTACCAACTTATTAAGCGCATGTGGTATGGGGAACCATGGATGCCTCCCGCGGAATTTCCGATTCCCCAGTCAAGTTTAGAACCAAGATGACCACCCCAAGCCAAAATTGCGGTTGAGTTAGTAGCGGAAAAGGTTATATCGATGGTTGTCTCGGCCGCATCATCCGCCAAATCCCCTTGGGTGTTGTAGGCCATACTTGAAATTGCCCCGTTCCACATGGACATCACCCGCTCACCAGCCGGCAATGCATTAAAACTAGTGGTGGGTTGACCGAAAACCGGAGATCCGGCAGAACTGGGAGCAGGAATTGCAAAAGTACTAGAAGGAGCAGACCCATCGGTAACTCCAACGACCCCATCGGTAGGATCAACGGTTTCGGTCAAGTGCCCAAAGTAACCGTGGTCTTCCAATCTTTGATACTGGGTAAGAAAGTCAATCGCGTGGGCTCCGCTGTGTTTGATGTCGTAACCGATTGTTAAAGTGATAGGCTCACCGATCGGCAAATCCGTCAAAACAGCTCGATAGGATTGAGAGTATCCCTCTATTAAGTGAGAGTTTGAGCCTCCGGCATTACCGTTAAACCAAATCGGAGGAACATTGGGCAAAGCGGCAGAACCGTTACGCATCTGATCGAGATCAACATTTGAACTAAGGTCATCACCATCAGCGTAAACCGGTACGGGGAGATACGAGAAAATCCCAATAACATACTGGGACAGAAGAGTCAGCGAGGTAAAGAGCGAGAATAATTTTTCGCGCGTTTGCGTACGCATTAGCTGTTAACTATACATAATACTAACCCGTCTGTCAACCTCACATCAAACCTTTTGAAAAATACTATGAGGTAGAAAAGGAAATATTTTAAGCAATCCACCTTGATATACTCTACGTATGCCAATGCGCACCTGCGAATTCGTCTCGCCCAAACACCCCGACAAGCTCTGTGATTTCATCGCCGATTCGATTTTGGACGGTTTCTTGGCCGGTGACCCAAAGAGCCGGGTGGCGGTGGAACTCCTCGGCGGCCACGGCCGGGTCTTCGTCAGCGGGGAGGTGACCAGCGCCGCGGACGTGGACGTCGAAGCGCTGGTGAGGAAAACCGTCGGCGAGGACTACCAGATCGTCGTCAACATTTCCAAGCAGAGTCCCGAGATCTCGCGGGGAGTGGACACCGGCGGGGCGGGGGACCAGGGAATAATGATGGGCTACGCCACCAGCGAAACCGAGACCTCTATGCCGTTGGAGTACGAGACCGCCCGCAAACTCTGCCAGGACATATATAAGGAGTATCCCTACGACGGAAAAACTCAAGTAACCATAGAGAGTAACGGAAGTAACAAGAGTAACCAAAGTGACTACCGAGTGACAACCGTGGTAGCGAGCTTTCAAAATACCAAAACCAAAGAACTGGAAGAGCTCGTTCGTTCCCTGATCAAGAGCGACTTATACCTTATTAATCCGGCGGGGGAATGGAACCTCGGCGGTTTTGATGCGGATTCGGGATTATCCGGGCGGAAGATCGTCATCGACAACTACGGCCCCGAGATCGGCGTGGGCGGGGGATCGTTCTCCGGCAAGGACCCGACCAAGGTCGACCGAAGCGCCGCCTACATGTGCCGGCGGATCGCCGTCGACCTCCTCAAGAAACACAAAGCTAAGAAGGTGAAGACCAAGCTGGCCTACGCCATCGGGGTGAAGGACCCAGTGATGGCGGTCGCCGAGATCGACGGTCAAGAAACCCCGATCGAGGGCTACGACGTCACGCCCCGCGGAATTATTGAGTTGCTGAAACTCGACCAACCCATCTACGCCGAAACCGCTCGCTGGGGACATTTTGGGCGAAACTTTTCTTGGAGTTGATGACCAAAATGCTAGGTTCGCTTTAGCGAGCCGTCCAATACGGTCGCGGGTTTTCCTGGGGCTAGGTGCTAAAATTTTCCCAGCATGGACGGCCGCCTGCGGCGACCTAGCATTTTCGCATTACTCAAATGGACGGCCCGGCTGTGCCGGACCTAGCATTGTTCGCTTCGCTCACAATGTCATTATCCGTCGGCATCGTTGGTTTACCCAACGTTGGAAAATCAACTCTTTTTAATGCGCTCTTGAAAAAGCAGGTCGCCTACGTCGCCAACTTCCCCTTCGCCACCATCGAGCCCAATGTGGGGATTGTCCCGGTCCCGGACCCCCGCCTCGACCAGCTCGCGCTCATAATCAAAGAGAGCGAGAGGATGGAAGATCTGCCGCCGAAAGTCCCCGCCACAGTTGAATTTTTGGACATCGCCGGCCTCATCGCCGGCGCCCACAAGGGAGAAGGGCTGGGAAACAAGTTCCTCGCCCACATCCGGGAAACGAACGTGGTCTGCCACGTCCTACGCGTCTTCACCGACCCCGAAATAATTCGGGAAGGAAGCGCCGATCCCCGCAGCGATTTCGAAACGGTGGAGACGGAGCTGAAGCTGGCCGATCTTCAAACGTTAGAGAAGCAGGCCGAACCAAAAGGAACAACCTCCAAAGAGGACGCAATCCGCTGGCGGGCCGTTTCCAAGCTGAAAGAAGCTCTTCGAAAAGGAACCGCCGCCCGAGAGGTCCCCCTCGACGAAGGAGAACAGGAAGCCGCCCGGGCCCTCTCTCTGCTCACCGCCAAACCGATCCTGGTGGCACTCAACGTGGACGAGGCCGATCTCAAAAAAACCGAAGAGTCGGAGGAGAGATATTCCCAGGAGCTGGGAGTAGCACGAAATCAGGTCGTCACCATCTGCGCCAAGACCGAGGCCGAGCTGGCCGATCTCTCCCCGGAGGAACAGGCGGCTTACCTTAAGGAACTGGGAGTAGGGGAATCGGGGTTGGAGAAACTCATCCAACGAGCCTACGCCACCCTGGGGCTGATCAACTTCCTCACCGCCGGCACCATCGAGGTCCGAGCCTGGACGATCCAAAAGGGGACAGCCGCCCAACAGGCCGCCGGGGTCATCCACAGCGACTTCGAGAAGAGCTTCATCAAGGCGGACGTCGTTGACTTCGAAACCTTTGTGGAAGTGGGCGGTTGGCAGGCGGCGCGGGAGCAGGGAAAAGTCCGGTCGGAGGGCAAGGAGTATCTCGTCCAAGACGGAGAAGTGGTCGAGTTCAAGATCGGCGCCTCCTAGAGGTTTGACAGCCAACGCCGGCACCCCTATCATAGGAGCAGAGGAAGGAGGAAGACGTGGGCTACGTTTACTTCGTCAGCTACGTGATCATGAGAGGGACCCTGGACGGAGGAAGGAACGACACCTTCGGGAACACGCGGTTGGTGCTCCCGCGGAAGATCAGCTCGATCACTCAGATCATCCAGGCCGAGAGATCGATCAGTCGGAGGAGGGAAGCGGTGATCCTCTTCTATCAGTACCTGGGGAAGGATACCAAGAAAAGAAAGAAACGATCTCTCAACTAGAACCACACGCCGATGGACCAAAATCCCATCGGCTTTTCATTTGAGAAAAGCGAAAATGCTAAGTCGCCGCAGGCGGCCGTCGATTTGCTTTCTTCTCTCAAAAACGAGTAAAAATAGGGCGGGCGAGGTTTTCCTCTGCGGATCTCCTCGCCCTGAAAAGTTCAGAGATGTTTTCTCCCGTAAAATCGCTTCCCAAACGTCTCGAATTTTGATAGAATAAATAGGTTTGGTTTGCTCTGCCCCTAGCCACTAAACCCTAGTTTCCCTAATCGAGAAATGGACGGCTCGCTAACGCGAACCTAGCATTTTCGCTTTGCTCAAATGAAAGAAGAAAAAACACCCGAAATTCCCGAATTGCCCCAAGGAAAAATCCTCACCGTCCCCGTCACGGGGGAGATGGAAAAAGCCTATTTGGATTATGCGATGAGCGTCATCGTCGCCCGGGCCCTGCCGGACGTCCGCGATGGGCTGAAGCCGGTCCAGCGCCGCATCATCTATGCGATGCACGAGCAGGGAATGAGCCCGACCACCAAATTCTCCAAATGCGCCGCGGTGGTTGGGGAAGTGATGAAAAAATTCCATCCCCACGGAGACATCTCCATCTATGATGCGCTCGTGAGAATGGCGCAGAATTTCTCGATGCGCTACCCCCTGGTCGACGGCCAGGGCAACTTCGGTTCGATCGACGGTGATTCGCCGGCGGCGATGCGATATACCGAGTGCCGCCTCGCTCCCTTGACCGATGAACTCTTGGCGGACATTGGAAAGGAAACCGTTCTCTTCGGGCAAAACTATGACGCGACTACGACCGAACCGAACGTTCTTCCCGCGGCAGTGCCGAACCTCCTCCTGAACGGTTCTTCCGGGATCGCGGTCGGAATGGCCACGAACATCCCCCCCCACAATCTGGGAGAGATTTTGGACGCCCTCGTGGCGATGGTGCAAGCGGCGAAAGTCTCCGGAGAAGTTGACCAGCACCAGGCCGACTACAGTCTTACGGTCGAGGACCTGATGCAGTTCGTTCCCGGCCCGGATTTTCCGACGGCCGCCTTGGTTTACGGGCAGGACGAGATCGCCCGGGGCTACGCCACCGGCAAGGGGAGTGCCGTGATGCGCGCCAAAACCGAGATCACCGAGGAAGAAGGCCGGAATCGGATCATCGCCACCGAGCTGCCTTATCAAGTTAACAAGGCGACCCTCCTCGAAAGGATTGCCCAACTCGTAAAAGACGGGAAAGTAAAGGGGATCGGCGGCCTGCGGGACGAATCCGACCGCGACGGAATTAGGGTCGTCGTTGATCTCAAGAAGGAAGCTCGACCCCAGGCGGTCCTGAACTATCTCTTCAAGCACACCGAACTCCAAACCACCTTCCACATGAACATGGTCGCGCTTGTTGATGGGCAGCCGCAGACCCTGACGCTCAAAACCATCCTCGAAGAGTTTCTCAAACACCGCTACCAGGTCGTCCTCAAAAGGATAAGATTCTTACTCGGACAAGCCAAGCAACGTGAGCACATTCTGCAGGGATTAAAGATCGCCCTGGACCACCTCGACGAGGTAATCGCGACCATCAAGAAATCCGCCGACACCGACGACGCTCGGACCAACTTGATGAAAAAGTTCGGCCTCACCGAAATCCAATCTCAGGCCATCCTGGACATGCCGCTCAAACGCCTTTCCGCCCTGGAGCGCGAGAAGATCGAGCAGGAGCTGAAGGATATCCTGGAAGAGATCAAACGCCTGGACCTGATAATTTCCAAACCGCAAAATATCTACCGGGAAGTCGAGAAAGAGCTCCAGGAAGTTAAAGAAACCTACGGTGATGAGCGCCGCACCAAAATCTTCAAGAAACGGATTGGGGAATTCAGCGAAGAGGAGTTGATCCCGGAAGAAGACGTCATTATCACGCTGACGGAGGATGGATACATCAAGCGCCTGCGGGAAGAGACCTACAAACGGCAGGGCCGGGGAGGAAAGGGCGTGGTCGGAATGAAGACCAAAGAGGAGGATACGGTGGAACAGATCCTCCCTACCTCGACCCACGACGAGGTTCTCTTCTTCACCAACAAGGGGCGAGTCTATAAGCAGAAGGCTTACGAATTGCCCGAGGCAACTCGCCAATCAAAGGGCACGGCGATAGTCAACATTCTCGACCTGGAATCGGAGGAAAAAGTCGTGATCATGCTCCGCATTCCCAAGAAAGACCTCAGACCAATCCATCTTTTCATGGCCACCGACCACGGCACTGTCAAGAAGACGGCGCTGACCGATTTTGAAAACATCCGCCGGACGGGGATCATGGCGATCCGCCTTAAGCCCCAGGAGAATCTCATCTGGGTCAAACCGACCTCCGGTGAGAACGATATCGCCCTGGTGACCAGAATGGGCCAGTCCATCCGCTTCAAAGAGGCGGACGTCCGCTCCATGGGCCGAGCGGCGGCCGGCGTCCGCGGCATCAGAATCGGCAAAGGCGATGAAGTGATTGCGACCGAAGTGGTTGTCAATCCGAAGGACTACCTCCTCACGCTCTCCGAACGCGGGGTCGGCAAGCGCACCCGTCTCGCCGAGTACAAGACCCAGGGCCGGGGCGGTTCCGGTATCCTCACTCACCGCGTCACCGCCAAAACCGGTAAACTGGTCAGCGCCCGGATCGTCGAGGAAGCCAAACAGAACGACATGCTTCTTACCTCCCGCCGCGGCCAGGTGATTCGGCTTTCGCTCAAACAGGTGCCGATCCTGGGCCGAGCCACCCAAGGGGTTTATCTGATGCGCTTGAACGAAGGGGATTCCGTCTCGGCGGTTGCTTTCATGGAAGAGGGAGAGGAACCGGATGTGTTGCCTCCGAAAGAGGGAGAGGAAGAAGAAAAGCAGGAGTAAAGGACTCTACAGTTGCAGGCGGCGCAGCAGCTGAGCGTTCGCCGAAACAATCACGGTCGAAGCCGACATCAGGACCGCCGCCACCGCCGGCGCCAGGACAATCCCGAAAGGGGAGAAGAGGCCGGCCGCCGCCGGGATCGCAAAAACGTTGTACCCCGTTGCCCAAACCAGATTTTCAATCATCTTTCGGTAGTTCGCTCGCGCCAGCTTGATGATCTTAACGATATCCCGTGGGTCGTTCTTGATCAGGACGATCCCGGCCGATTCGATCGCAACGTCGGTGCCGGCCCCGATCGCCACCCCCACGTCCGCCGCCGTTAGCGCCGGAGCATCGTTGATCCCGTCGCCAACCATCATCACCCGGCTCCCATCGGCCCGCAGTTTCTGGACCATCTCCGATTTGTGTTCCGGCAGAACCTCAGCAAAGTACTCCTTTAGCGCCAGCTCCTTCGCCACCCACTCCGCCACCGGTTTGGCATCCCCGGTGACCATCGCCACCCTGATCCCCATCTTCTGCAGGGCTGGGACGGCCTGCCGAGATTCCGGCCGAATCAGGTCCGCCACCCCGAAGGCAGCCGTGATCTTCTTGCCGACCAGCAGGTAGACCACCGTTTTCCCCTGCCGGGAGAGCTTATCCACCGCCGGCTTGATCGTGTCGGGAACCCTGGCCTTCATCTCTTCGATCAGACGAGGGCCGCCCGCGTAGACCACCTGGTCGCCGATCCTACCCTGGATCCCGCGACCTGGGATCGCTTTCGTCTCCGCCACGTCGAGCAGCTTCAGTTTGCGGTTCTGGGCCTCCTTCATGATCCCCTCACCGATGGCGTGCTCCGAAGATGTTTCGAGCGATGCTCCCCACTGCAGCGCTTTTTCCTCCCCCCACCCGGGAATGGACAGAACATCCGTCACTCCCAGCTGGCCGGAGGTGAGGGTTCCGGTTTTATCAAAGAGGACTACATCCACCTTTCGGGCTAATTCCAGCGCGAGTTTCTCCCTAATTAGCAGACCGGAACGGGCCGAGAGAGTCGTTGAGATGGACGTCACGAGAGGGATCGCCAACCCCAGGGCGTGGGGACAGGCGATTACCAGGACCGCCACCGCCCGCTCCAGCGCAAAGGCCGGGCCCTCACCGGCCAGCAGCCAAACCACTACCGTCAGAGCTCCGGTCGAAACCGCCACAACTGTCAGGTAGAAGGCGGCCCGGTCCGCCAGCTCCTGGATCCGGGAGCGGGAGGCCTGGGCCTGGGCGACCAGCCGCATAATTCCCGCCAGGGCCGTCTTCTCACCGATCCTGGTGACCCGCACCTTGAGAGCACCGGTCCCGTTCAAAGTCCCGGCAACCACTAAGCTACCAACCTTCTTTTCCACCGGAAGCGACTCCCCGGTGATCATCGATTCGTTGACGCTCGTTTCTCCTTCGACAACCTCACCGTCAGCCGGAATCTTCGCTCCGGGCCGAACGAGCACGACGTCATCCACCGCCAGCTGGGACAGGGGGACGGTTTCGGCGAGCTCACCGACCATCTTTTCGGCCGTGTCCGGGAGAAGCCTCGCCAGTTCCTTCAACGCTCCGGAAGCGGAAGAGACCGCTCGCATCTCGATCCAGTGCCCTAGAAGCATGATCGTGACCAGAGTAGTCAACTCCCAAAAGAGCGGCTCGCCGAGCGGCAGAAAGAGGGTGGCGATGCTGTAGAGATAGGCGACCGAGATCGCCAGGGCGATCAGGGTCATCATTCCCGGGAGCCGCGCTTTTAGTTCCTTACCGGCGCTCTTCAGAAAGACTAGTCCGCCATAGAAGAAAACGATCGTCGAGAAGAGCGGAGAAACCAGGTCGGAGTAGGGGAATGACGGCGCGGTGAATCCAAAAACCCGCTGGACCAGAGCGGAGTAGAGGACCACCGGAGCTGTCAAGATGAGAGAGAGCCAGAAACGGTCTCGAAACATGTTGACCGAATGATTGGCATGGCGATCAACGGCGGGGTGTTCCCCAGCCGGGTGATTGGTTGATTGGCTGATCGGTTGATTGGGAACGTGGTGCTCGCAGTAATAATGAATCACCCCCTGGGCGTCTTTGACGGCTGCGGTGGCCAGCATGCCGCAGAGCTCGCACTTAGTACCGGGCGGAATAGGAATAGTTTCGGGAGCAGGAATTGGATTTCCGGTTTCGTGCTGGTGTTTTTCCATCTGGTTAGAATACCCCCCTGGGGTATATGATAACAAAGGAATCAAGTCAGGCGCTGTTCGAGCGGTTTGCTCTCGAAGGAGACTGAGTTCACCGCCCGCTGGACCACCTCCGACAGAGAGGGGTGGATGTGGATCGAATTCTTGATGGCGTCCAGGTCGCCGCCGGCCGCCGCCAGCGCCACCACCAGCTCGTGGATGAGAATGGAGGCATCGGTTCCCAGGATGTGGGCCCCCAGGATCCGGCGGGTCTTGGGATCGGCAAGGATCTTCACAAACCCGTCTTCGTCCTGGAGCGCCTTGCCCATACCGGTTTTGATGTAGGGATATCTGCCAACCGTGTACTCGATCTTCTTATCTTTCAAGTCCTGCTCCCGCGCTCCCACCCCCGCCACCTGGGGAGAGGAGTAGATGGCGTGGGGCATGACCCGGTAGTCCACCGCGGTTTTTTTGTCATCCAGGGCGTTCAGGATCACGTGTTTCGCTTCCCAATTCGCGCCGTGCTTGAAGGGCGCCTTTCCGACGATATCCCCCAACGCCCAGACACCGGGAACGGATGTTTCCAGGTACTCGTTCACCTCCAGATAGCCCTTTTCCGATAGTTTAAAGCCGGCCTTGTCGCACTCGAGCGTGTCAGTGTTGGGAACCCGGCCCGCCGCCACGAACAAGACATCTCCCTTGATCTCCTGGGACTGACCGGAGACCTCCACCGTCACCGTGACTTCTCCCTCTTTTCCGGGGGGAGGACCCGCCACCTGTTTTATCGTTGCATTCTTAACCACGCGGTAGTGAGAGGAAAAGACCTCCGTGAACTTGGCCGCGATCTCTTCATCCTCATTGGAAATCAGGAGCTCGCCGCGGTCGATCACGGTGATCTCGCTCCCCAGGCTTCCAAAAAAACTGGCCATCTCGCAGGAGATGTAGCCGCCGCCGATGAAGACTACGCGGGCGGGAAGTTGGGGGAGGCGGAAGATGGTATCGGAGGAGTGGAAGGCGGTCTTGTCCAGACCGGGGATCGGGGGAATGGTGGGGCGGGTCCCGGCGGCGATGACGATCTTCTCACCCTCGATCTCCTCGTCGCCGACCGTCAGCCTCTTTGGTCCGGTAAAATGGGCAAACTTTTTGAAGAGAGTGTACTTGGGATTGGCTCGAACCGCCTCCTCGATGCCGGCGGCTTCTTCATCCACGAATTCCATCGTCCGGGCGATGATCCCCGGAAAATCCACTCCCTTGATATCGGCCTGGATGTTGAAGGCCCCCGCCCGCCGAACCGTTTCCGCCACCTCGGCGGTTTCGATCAACATCTTGGAGGGGATACAGCCGCGGTTCAGACAGGTCCCGCCCAACGGCCCGGGTTCGATCAAGGCCACCGAGAGGCCCTGCCGAGCGGCGTGGGAAGCGACGTTCAATCCCGAACCGGCCCCGATCACGATCAGATCAAATTTGCGCATACAAACCATGTTAGCAATTCTTACCCCGTGCTATCATGGAGCGGTAAAAATTCATCCGGAGAAAGGGAGAAGGCCGACATGAAAGATCAGTTGGGAGTTCTGGATTCGACCCGCTATTTTCTAAGAATGGGGGTGGTCGAGATCGATCACAGCTCCGTTTCGGCGGCAGCCAAAACGATCCCGCTCGAAGACGTGAATCACTTCGCCAAGCCGCTCTTCTTCCTTGAGGGCTGGACGTGGGAAGAGAAAGTAGCGATCACGCTGATCCGCAACGCCGTCAACTTCTCCTTCTGGCCGGACCCCGGCGAAACCCGCTGGACAGTGCGCGGACCGGGGGACAAGATCCTGGACGGCTCCACCGCCGCCTACTTCCGCATCGAGAAAGCAGTCCGCCTGGGGCTCATCAACCCCTTCTACTTTCCGTTCCTCTGTCGGCTCGACAAGGACGAACTGTCCCAGATCTTTTTAGGGTACGGAGGCAGCGAGATCCCGATGTTGGAAGACCGCCTCCGGTGCCTGGAAGAGTTGGGGAGGGGAGTCCCGATCCGGGGACCGGACGGGATCAGGGACCTTCTGGACAAGAATGGCCGGTCGGCGCTGGGACTCGTCCGTTACCTGGTGTCGTGTGTTCCAAACTTCGACGACACCGTGGACACTTGGGGAGACGGGGAGACTACAAAGTTCTACAAGCGGGCTCAGCTCGCCGCAATGGAGATCCAACGGGTCCTGTTGGACGAGCATCGGGAAGGGTTCGCGGACATCGGCGAACTCACCGCTCTATCCGATTACCGGCTTCCGCAGCTCTTCCGGGATTTGGGGATATTGGTCTACCAGAGGGGACTCGCCCAGATCGTCGACGAAGAAACGGATCTCCCTCGAGATTCCATTGGTGAGGTTTGCATCCGCGCCACTACCGTCTGGGGCGCCGAGTACCTGCGGCTGGAGCTGGAGAGGCAACTGAAGCAGCCGGTCACCGCCGCCCAGCTCGACTACGTTCTGTGGAAGAAAGCGCGCGAGCTGAAGGATTCGATGCGCCCCCACCACCGGACCCGCACGACCGCATACTGAGGAAAGCACTAGGAAATGAAGAAACCCCCGAACAGTTCAACTGTGCGGGGGTTACTTTTTTACCACAACCCAAAGAAGTAGAGCACGTTCGTGGTGGCCGCGGCAAGGGACACGGCGCTGAGAGCGGCCACGATCGCCAACCAGAGAGGACGGGGGAAGCAATCAAACCAGAGAAACCAGAGAACCCCACCGATCACCACCGTGGCGATAGTTTGAATCAGCATCATCGCCTGAAGGTGGGGAAGGTAGACCACGGTGACTTGATAGAAGGGATTCAACTCCACGGCGTAGTACTCTCCCCCCGAGGCCCAGAGAAAGGTCGAGACATCCAAGATCCGGGAGAACAGGAAGAGGGCGACGGTACCGGGAATCCAGAGTTTCGGGATCCTGTCCAACCGGTAGAGAAACAAAAGCGCGGTGGCGGAGACGAACGCCAGTCCCAACGTAAAGAGCTCGGGAACGTTCCTGAGCAGGACATCCCAAGGAAGGTTCGGCATCGTTTCTCTCCTTTCCGCTGAGTTTCCTTATTCTACTTTATTTATTCCCGCGGTGGAATTTGCGATGGACTTCCTTGAGTTGGGGATTGGTGATGTGAGTGTAGATCTGGGTGGTGGAGATGTTAGCATGGCCCAGCAGTTCCTGGACGGACCGGATATCGGCGCCTCGGCGCAGGAGGTCGGTCGCAAAGGTGTGCCGCAGGGTATGAGGAGACGGGTCGGCCGCAATTCCCGCCGCCAATGCGTATTTCTTGACCAACTTCTGGATGCTCCGCACCGTCAACCGAGCGTCCCAGCCTTCCGGATCAATCGGGTTTCCCCCCTTGAAACGAATGAAAAGGGGCTTGTATTCGTCCTGCCGGTTGTTGAAATAGTTTGTGAGAGACGCTGCGGCGGAATCGGAAACAAAAACCACCCGAATTTTTCTCCCTTTACCCATTACCGAGATCTCCCGGGTCTTGAGATTCACATCCTTTACATCTAGTCCTACCAGTTCCGAAACCCGCAAACCGGTGGAAAAAAGAAGCTCCAGGATCGCTTTGTCCCGTCGGCCCTGTTGGGATTTCGGATCAGGAGCATCCAGAAATCTCTCCAAAGTGGATTCGTCCATCACCTTTATCTTTCGGTCACCTTCTTCGATCAGCTCGATCCGGTCCGACGGCATCACTTCCAGCTCTTCTTGCTGAGCAAGGTAGCGCAGAAAGGAACGGACCGCAATTAGATGGTGGTTCTGGGAACTTTTCTCAAGCGGATTTCCATTCTTGTCCTGATAGCGATTAAGGAATAGTTTGTAGCGCCGAACTAATTGAGGCGTAATCGAAGTAGGGGAGTCGGCCTTCGCAAAATCGAGGAATCTTCTTAAAGAGAAAGCGTAGTTCTCGACGGTGTGGGGCGAACGGCCCTTCTCAATCTCTAAATATTCTAAGAATCTTTGCAGGTACTCTTTCATCGGTTTTGGGTAGATGGGGGAGTAAGCCGTTTTGCAATCTCTTGAAATGTGATTGTTCGCACTTTGTTGATTATATGAACCACAGTTTCAATTTACCGGACTCCCCTTCCTGATGTCAATAGGACGGCCGCTTGGGCGACCTAGCTATTGATAGCGATTCTCCGAATCGCGTCCAATAGGACGCCCTCCGGGTCCTACACGGGAGAGGCGCCTATTTGTTCACCGAAGGTGAAACAAGTTCCCCACAAAATGTCATACAAAAAATTCAAATAGACAAAGGGGGATTCGAAAATCAAAATCGAATTCGGAAACGGCCCCCAGCAAGCCTTCTATCTATACAAGATTCTCGCCGAGACGACCATTACGTCGTCTTGCGACCAATTTTGTTAAGCAATTCTAGGCGCTTGTGGGAAGAGGCCGGGCGAGACCGGCGCGGCATTTACCCACTTTTACTTTCGATCAAACAATCTAACAATCAACACAAATTAAAGTATTAATTTAAAATCTACTCTCGCACTCTAGTCTATCGCAAATATTAATATAATTATAGGTCTAAGGTGACTATGGGTTAGCAGGCACTCCCCTCCTCTGCAAACATCTCTATTTAATCACCGCGGCGAGGATCAAAACCGCCAGAGAAACAAGAATATATTCCAAGACGATGGCGTATTTGAGATGCTTTCCAAAATAGGCCCGGGAAACCCCCAGGGCGGAATAAAAGAAGGTCGCCTCGGAGATCCCGCGAAGGTGCGCTTTCCAGGGGAAAAAGGAGAAGGCCAGGGAGACCTGAACCGCCGCCAGCGCCAGCAGAGCCGCCACCGCAAAGAACCGCCTCTCCAGTAGATCCCTGGTGGTCAGGAACCAAAAAGCGTCCGCTGCCAGGACGAATACCAACCCAAAGAGCAGGCCACTGCTCAGGACCACTCCCAGATCGAGCTTGTAGAGCGCGGTCATCAGCAGGAAGGCGGAACCAAAAGCGAAGATGAAAACGACCGGCTGGGCGGCTTTCTCCAGCGGGATGCCCTCCTTCCGGATCCGGCTTACCTTAAAAACATTCAGAGCCAGCAGCAGGATATAGATCCCCAAAGAGAAGGCGACCCAACCGACGATCTTGGCCGCGGGGTGGAAATTCGGAAAGAGGTACTGGTCGAGAGCCGCTCCCATTGAAAAGAAGAGAGGAAGAACCGGAAAGGTAATCGCCTCGACGCCGCCCAGTCTCCCCAGAGCGAGAGGCAGGAGCAGGAGAGAAATAAGCGGAAGAGCAAAAACCGGCAGAAGACTCTCCTGGGAAGAGAGGAGCGCCAGAACAGCGGTGAGGAGAACAGAGACAAGGAAAAATCGGACTCGTTTGTTTCGCAGGAAGGTTAGCATCTCAGGAGGCCGCCTTAATTTTCCCTCTCTCCAGATGGCAGATGGCGATCGCCAGCGCATCAGCGGAATGAACCGGGGTGGGATGCTCTTTAAGGCGGAGCATCTTCTTTATCGACTGTTGAACAAGTTTTTTATCCGCTCGGCCGTGACCGGCCACAATCAGTTTTGCCTCCAAAGAATTGTATTCGTAGACCGGCAGGTCCCGCTCCCCCGCCAGAAGGAGGATCACTCCGTAGGCCTGGGCCACCGAGATGGCCGAGGCAACATTGACGTTGAAAACCACTCGTTCAATGACGATCTCCTCCACCGCGTGGGCATCCACTAGTTCCTCCACTCCCCGCTTGATCGTGACCAAACGCTTGGAGAGAGGCTCGGAGGACGGCGTCTTTATCATCCCGTGAGCGATGTATTCTAGACCGGATTTCTTATCCTTCGATTTGGGGTTTTTAATCTTTCTGATAATCCCCCACCCCATCTCAGCGGTGCCGGGATCAATGCCTAAGGTAATCATAAAGATGAATTATCAATTATCATTTTCTCAATTATCAAATACTTGTTAATTGGTGAATTAGCTCGTCTGGGATATCGAAGTTGCTGTAGACATCCTGGACGTCGTCCTGCTCATCCAGGGCTTCCGCCAGGGCCAGCACCTTTTTCGCCGTTTCAGGATCGGAAACCGGGACCGTAAAGGTCGGGTTCTCCGGATCGATGAAGACATAGGCGGCCGAGCCGGCCTCCCCCATTTTGCCACCGTGGTTCTCAAAGATGCGCCGGATCTCGGGGAGGGTCCGGTTCTTGTTGTCGGTCAGGATCCTGACCATGAAGGCCGTCCCCATCGGACCATACCCCTCGTAGACCGCTTCCTCCAATGCCTGGGCCGAGGAGGCCGAAGCGGCGGCCCGCTCGATATTCTCTTTCGGCATGTTGTAGGAGTGGGCTTTCTCGATGGCTGACCTCAGGGTCGGATTGCTATCGGGATCGGAACCGCCTCGCCGCGCTGCCGTGGAGATCTCTCTCGCCAACTTGGAGAAGACCTTGCCGCGCTTAACATCGGCAACCCCTTTGGCGCGCTTGATTGTCGCCCACTTCGAGTGACCTGACATTATTCAATAATCCTTTCTTGATCGCGACACTCGAATTGCAACCGAGCGAAGCGAGGACAGCACTTTTTGCAACCTGAGCACAGCGAAGGCCAGTATTTCGAATGACCGCTCATTTCAGGAAAATGATAACAGATAAACAAAAAAAACCGTCAGGTTTTTTAGGCCTGACGGTTGTTCTTCTCAAACACTTCCCAAGATCGGATGACAAGGTTGGCTGCCATTCGGATTTCGGTAGGAACATCTCCGTAGCGCCAACGATACCACCCGGCGATGGCCTCCAACCGATAGCGGTACCAGTCTCGGCAGGACCGGCAGATGCAGGTCACGTGCTTTCCGTGCCGAAGGCGACTGAACCAGCCCATCGCGATGTAGTCGATCTCCTCGAAACCGCGCTCGAGCTCCTCCGCCGAAACCCCGAGGATCTCCGCGGGAATGCTGGCCGGAACGGCCGCCGGTGGGAGTGCCGGTTGCTCCGGAGACTCCTCCGCCACCTCGATTTCGGGATCGGGCGGGGTTTGGCGCAGCTCTAGGAAAAAAATCGTGTGCTGCGCCTCTTCCCGACTTCTGGAAAAGGTGTGGTATCCCGCATCCTCGGCCAACCTGTCAAACATGACCAGGTGTTCACCGTCAGGCAGGAGCGCGATTATCCCCCAGACATTACTCGGCTCTCCTCGAAACTCGAGTTCATGAAAGAGGGCGGAATCCTGGACTTCTTTCCACTGAACGAGCGGAAAGGATTGATAGTCTGGGAGTTCCGGAGAATCACCCTCTTCCCATTCCCCTCTGTCCTCGACGGACTTCTTCATCCTGGAGAGGGACTTCAGATTGGTGAGGATCGTCTGGCACATCACCGGATTCGGAACGACCACCAGATCGGGCGGGTCACTCATCAAAATCCAGAACTCCCTCCCGTCGGCCAACCGAGCCTTGATCCCCCACTTTTTCTTGAACGGATCTTCCCGGAATTCAGAAACGGAAATGGCGGCGTCTTCCGGTACTTTGTCCCAGTGCAAGACTTCCATCGGATACTCTCCTCTCTTTAGTTTTTAGGTTAGGCTAATTCTGCCACAAATTTACCGAAAAATCAATGCTATGGGTTATTAAGGGAGGGGGGTTACCGAAGATCTTCTTCGTCCATTGGTTTCGCGGGTTTTCCACCGGAGGCGCCTGCCTGCGCAGGCAGGGATTTCGCGGCGCTCAACTTTGCTGGCTCTTCTTTCTTGACCTCTTTCACGGGAGCCTTTTCCACCTTAGCAGGTTCTTTCTTCGGAGCTGCTTTTTTAGCAAGAACTTCTTTCTTCTCTTCCGGCTTCACGGGCTTCCCCATAGAGATTTTTTTGTTATGGGCAATCTCCTCGGGAGTCCACACATCTCGGATTACACGAGCGGGCTTCTCCGTTGGTTTTTCCATCGGCCGAATCTCTTCTTTAGCTTTTTCGGGATGTTCGGTAGAGATTCTTTTGTTATGGGCAATCTCCTCGGGAGTCCACACATCTCGGATTACACGAGCGGGCTTCTCGGGTTCGGAAACACCGCTGCCCGGCTTCCGGCCGATAATCTCCACTAATCCCGCAAAAGGAACGTTCCGCTGCCCTTTCGGAAGAATAATTTTGAGCTTGTCGCCCTCTTCCCCACCCCAGTAGCGGACCGCTCCCTGGATGAGCCGATAGGAACTATCCTTGGAGAGAGCCTCGAAGTGGCCATCCTTTACCGCCAGCTGAGCTTCCTGCTCCTCGCGTTCCATCTCCTCCAAAAGCTTAAAGCGCCGGCCCTCCGGGCCCTCCACCATCTTTAGTTTGTCACCGTAGACCAGCTTGGTTTTCGCGGAATAGTTGTCGGGAACGGGATATTTTTTACCGGCTTCGGTGACCATAAACATCCCGTCGTACTTGCCGACCAAACCGGGCATTTCGGGAGTACCGCTGCGGTGTTCTATTTCAGAAATGAGTTGTTTGGCTAAATTGAGAGAAGAGGACGCGGCGTTCAGCGCCTGGTTCAAAAGCTGGATTTTATCTTTCCCCCCGTGCCTCTCTTCCATTGAAAAGATTCTATCACCCTTCCTCGTCGTCCTGCATCGCCGGTGGCGCGGTTGGCTCCTCCGCACCGGCGGCGACCGAAGGTTCGACCACGGTCTCACCCTTCTCCTCGGCAATCGCCATCCCCAGACTGAACACCCGCTCCGACCAACGCTTAATCTTATCCTCAATCTCCGCCGCATCGCGCCCGTAGATCTCGCGAGAGTGCTCCACCGCAGCCTGGCCCTGATAGGTTTGGCCTTCGGGAGGAGCCAGGGATATCGCCGAAAACGGCTTGGAGGTCATTCCGTCCACCAGCAGCTTGAGATAGATATGGTATTTATCAAGAGAGATCAGATCTTCCGAAGTGAAGTAGGGCAAGAATTCTTTCTCCAAAATGGCGGCGTCCGGCGCTCCCACCGAAAACAGCACCATCGTACCAATGTTTCCAAAAACCGCATCCTGCATGCTCTCCGGCAGTTGGGCCGTGTACTGATGGGTGAGGTGGAGATTAAGGCGATACTTCCGGGCCTCAGAAAGGATCGAGGCAAAGGAGCCGGAAGCAAAGTTCTGAAACTCGTCCGCGTAGAGGTAGAAATCGCGCCGTTCGGCTTCGGGAATGTTTACCCGCTGCATCGCGGCAAAATTGATCCGAGAAATCATCAGCGAACCCAGGAGATTGGCATTGTCTTCCCCGATCTTTCCTTTAGAAAGATTGATCAGAAGAATCTTGCCCTCATTCATGATCTCATCGAGGTTCAGCGAGGAGGTGCGTTGACCGACGATATTGCGGATCGTCGAGGACGACAAAAAGCGGCCGACTTTGTTTTGGATCGGGGCCACCGCTTCGGTGTGGAGGCGGGGGTTGGTCATCATCTGGGTGTATTCCTTCTCCCAAAACTCCCGCAGCACCGGGTCTTTCATTTTGTAGACAATGTACTTCTGGTAGTTCTTGTCGGAGAGAAGCCGGGTAATTCCAAGGAGGGTCGTCCCGGGAACCTCTAAGAGAGTCAGGATCGCGTTGTTCAAGAGATACTCCAACCGCGGTCCCCAGGAAACATCAATGAAGTGTTTCTTAAAGGCATCCAGGAGACCGGAAGCGAGCAAGTTCTTTTGGGAAGTGTCCTGCAGTTCCAGAAGATTGAGACCGATCGGGCGCTCGGTATCGGAGGGATCAAAATAAACAACGTCGTTCACTCTTTCCGCCGGTACAAAATCGAGCAGCTCTTTAACCAAGTCACCGTGCGGATCCAGGACCGCCACTCCTTCCCCGTTCTGCATATCCTGCACAATCATGTTCTTAAATACCGTGGTCTTACCGGTACCGGTTTTTCCGACCAGATACATATGCTGCCGCCGATCTAGGCGCTTAATTCCAAATTTCGCAAAACGCTCCCGGAAAGTCGTCTGCGCAAAATAAGTGCAGTCGGAAGTGGGAAGATTCGCGGGCGGTTCCCCCTTTTTGTAAGTCGCCCAAGCAATGGCGGGAGTCTGCACGGAAACATTCGGCAGGTGGAAGATCGAAGCAAGCTCCGCGGTGTCCAAGACATAGGTTTTATCAGGAAATTCGCGCCGGATTATTTTGTCTTTGAAATCTCCGATTCCTTCGGCGGGGGCAACCTGGATAAAAGAGTTCAAACTGGCCGAAGAGAACTGCCGGAAGGAAGCGGCAGCTCCCCGCAAAAGCTCGGCGCAGTTCTCAGGCTCCAGGGCCGCCGTAAAAACTCTCACGGTCGTTTCAAAACCCACTCGGGTCAGCTTGTCCTCAATCATCTTCAAATCCAGTTCCTGCCCGGCCGAGAGCCGAGGCATATCTTGTTTGGGAGGAAGCGGTTTGGAGGGGGGCGTCAACAGGGAGGGATTGAGAAGCTGCTTGATAGCATAGGGAATCATTCCTCCCAATTCCTCGGTGACCCCGGTGCCGATCTCAGAAATACCCAAACCCATTTTCTTGGTTCCCGTCCGCACGTCATTGACGTATTTGTGGCCCGCGGCCTGCCAAACATCCGGAACGGGGCGGACCAGGATCTGGAGCCAGATCCGCTCTCCCTCTTTCACCTCGCTCATCGAGCCGGTCACCGCCGCCAGCGGGTCGACTTCGAAATCCCGGAAAGTCTTCGTGGGGAAGAAAGAATCCTTGGAGAGGATCAGACTGCCGCCGCAGGTGGAGAGACCGGAAAGATCGGTCTGCATGTAATCGTGCTCCATCAACCGGAGCTCCGCGGAAGGATACTGGGCGTAGATCTGTCCTTCGACAAATTCCTGCAGATGCTTCGGGCAGCGCACGTAGAAGTGGATGCCGGAAGAATCGGCGGCAATCTCAAAGGAGATGTGCTCCTGATGGGTGGGGTCGGCACGCAGCAGCCCGTGCAAGGAAGCAAACATTTGTTCCGAGGCCAGCGGCAGAAGCTCGTTCGCCTTCGGAACCCGAATCTCCATCAAGACAGTTTCCTCAAACTTGCGGGGGGACGAAGAGGCACGACCGGACCGGGCCGAACGGACGGCCCCCATTACGGAAAGACCAAACAAACCAAAAACCAACGGTAGTAGTGTAATCACCGCTTTAAACGAGAAACTTAATTTCCAACACCTTAAGCATACCTAATTCTACATCAGGGGTGCAATACCTTTATAGGTTGAAACTAGATGGGCCTGGGCTAAATTTGGCCCAGGCCCGAAGAAAGGAGAGAGACTACCAGTAGTTTAACAGTTAATAGTTTATAGTCAATAGTTGGAAAAAGATGGGAGCCCCGTTGACCGAAGTCATTGGGGCTCGTTTCGTGTTGGGACGGCTATCGGGTGTAGCGGTAGAGTCGGGAGGTGACCTTGGGATCCATCTGCGAAGGTTGGGAGACCTGCGACAGACGGGCCTGGGTGTCCTTCTGCTCTCCGGCGTACAGCGAAAGCCGTTCCTTGACCTGGAGATCAAGAGCTGATTTCTTCATCACATTCCTCTCTGATCTAGGATAGTTTAAATATACCAGACTATAGGATAAAAGTCAAGCCCAGGCCGACCTACCCCAATCCAGATAAACAGCGGATTTTTTCTCCCCGCCAAATAAGCTAAAATGGTTCCGTGGACGGCTCAGCTTCGTTGAACCTAGCATTTTTAAAGAAACAAAAATGAAAGCAGTAATCTTTGACCTCGATGGGACCCTGATCAACAACGAGTGGATCTACGACCAGGCTTACTGTGTGGTCCTGAAAAGTTTGAACATTTCCTGCGACCAGCTCAATCACATCCCCGGAATCGGGCTTCAGGAAAACTGGGAAAGAATGGTTAATGATCTGGGCATCAAAAAAACCTCCGCCGAACTCGCCGCCCAGACTCGAGATGCCTACCTGCAAAATATCAACAAAGTCAAACTGAGGGATGGGGCCCGGGAGTTAATCTTCGATCTCAAAAGAAAACACACCCTGGCCATCCTCGGTACCTCCACCGGCAAAGAAACAGCAACCCAAGTCCTCCAGCAGATCGGGGCCGAAAAATTATTTGATTTCACCGTTTTCGGGGACGAAGTGGAGAACAAGAAACCGGCTCCCGATATCTTTCTTAAAGCGATGGACAAAGCGGGAATTCTGCCTCGGGAGACCATTGTGATCGAGGACTCGGCGGCCGGCGTCGAGGCCGGCAAGGCGGCCGGAGCCAAAGTGATTGCCATCAAGACGGATTGGTACACCCGCGACCAGCTCTTTCGGGCCGATTTTATCGCCGATGATTTCGCCCACATCCTCGACCTTATCAAAAACGAGAAGACGCTCGATCACTCAACCGGGTAGTGATGGAACAAAGATCCTGAGCAGAGCGAGATCACTTTATCTCCGAACACCGTGAGGAGACAAAGCTACCGAGCCGAAGGTGAGGTGGCTTTACAACCTCCCCACCTTGTATATATAATAAACAGAGTTAGGGACCTGCGAGAGTGCTGACCCCGTTAGTTGGACCGCCTCTCTGTGTGCTCCCTTCGAGAGGTGGTGAAAATCACTTGAGTCAAAAATTATACGTTGGCAATCTTCCCTGGGCAACCACGGGTGATGATCTTAATAAGATGTTCGCCGAGGTTGGCAAGGTGGAGGATGCCGTAATCATCAGCTACAAAGACACCGGCCGCTCCAAGGGTTTCGGTTTCGTGACGATGAAAGACGACGACGCCGCCGAAGAAGCAGTTAAGAAATTCAACGGCTTCGAGTTGGAGGGACGTGCCCTGATCGTCGACAAAGCCCGCCCAATGCGCGAAGAAGGTGAAGGTGGTGGAGAATCTCCCGCTGGCGGTGAAACTCCGGCTGAAGGAGAAGCTCCTGCTACCGGTGAAGCCCCCGCCGCTGAGGAAACTCCGGCTGCTGAAGAAACTCCCGCTGCTTAAGCGGGACGTTTTAAAGCTGTTATAGTTCTAATATGCGAAAGGCCCTGTCTCTTTCTAGTCCATCTAGAAAGCTAGCGATTTTCGATCGCGTCCTTTGCTTTCTGATTATCCCCCTATTTATTCTCTTCCTGGGTAGTTTGCGCTTGTGGGCGCAAGAGTTGGTTTGGAAAGAAGAGGGGGTTATCTTCTCCGATCCCACCATCCATAATGTTGAAGTCACTCCCCTCCCCGATGGGAGGTTCCGGATGTATTTTCATCAAGGAGACCAGATGAAGAGTGCGATTTCGACCGACGCCCGCACTTTCCAGATCGAAAGCGGCGTTCGCTTAACCGGGTCGATGCCGGCAATCGTTAAGCTCCCCGATGGAAAGTGGCGGATGTTTTATCAGGTCGTTGAAAACGGCAAGGGAATATTCAAGAGTGCACTCTCATCTGATGGATTAACTTGGGCGGTCGAAAAAGGAATCCGTCTCTCTCCCGGCGGTGAGTTTGACCCTGACAATATCGTCCATCCCACCGTAATCGCCCTGCCCCAAGGCGGTTACCGGATGTACTACGACGGGGAAGTTCGCCGCACCGAACAGGAATTCACCTGGAGGATCCTCTCGGCCACTTCGACCGACGGATTGACCTGGACGAAAGATCCGGGCGTCCGGATCAACGTCAACGAAGGCCCGCTGGACGCGGATCTGGTCTGGAGCTCCCATGCCGAATACTACAACCTCACCAACACCTACCAGCTATATTTTTCCGCCCAGACTCCGGCCGATAATTTGATCGACGGCATCTACTCCGCCACTTCCGAAGACGGACTTCTTTTCACTGTCTCTGGTAAACCGGAACTCACTCCCACAAAGGAGAGCGGCGAATCAGGCACCGGGGGGCAGAAGGGGTCTTATCAAGATCCCTTTGTCTTGGAATTAACTGAGGAAAAAATAATGTACTACTGGATCAATGGCTCAGGAATATATTCCGCCCGGCTCGGGGAAGAATCACCCACACCGGAGCCCCAGTCGTTCTGGGAGACGCTGCAGCAGAAACCGGCGGAGCTCTGGGAAAAAATCAAAAACATTGGGCTCCCGGAAAATTTCGAACTCTATATTATTCCGACCATTCTGTTGATCACTGGAGCCGGGGCGGTAATCTACCTCTGGCGCTCGCGTCTTCGCCGCTAATTGATCCCCACCGCGTTTTCCGATCCCAGGATCAAGGTAATGTTGGCCCGAGCTTCCGCCCCCTCCCTTGGGGGCCGGCTATCGGAAACCCCAAAGATCCGCGCCAACCGGGAAGCTGTGTAGCTACCGGTCTCCATCAGCAGATACCCCTTTACCAAATCCTGCCGTTCGAAATTGGCCACCCGAATCACTTCTCCCCCGATGTTCTTAACAATCCTCGCCGCCTCCGAAGCCAAACCTCCCTCCCGAGTGCCGTTTAGTACCTGAACCTTGAGGTGCTCGGTTGCCAGAAGGTCGTCCCTGAAATAGGTGGAAATTTTTCGATCCAATCCGGTGGGATCGTCGAGAAATTCCGGCGACAGAGACAGGTCGGCAATTCGATCGGAACGGACGTGCAGCAGATACCAGACCAGCCGAATAATCCCCGGGACATCCAAACTGATCTTGGTGGAGGATTGACGAACCGCCAGGAGCTGGGGAAGCTTGAGGATATTTGAAAGGACCAGCGCCTCTTTCACCCCGGAAACTCCCGGAAAAATGGACTGGAGCTCCTGCAAACCGGAGCGGTCAATCACAATGTAGCCGTCAATCGGAATCCCTAAGAGCTGCTGGACCTTCTGCGCCACCATCCCCACCCCGCCTTCCGCAGTGTTAATCTCTCCCAAACCGTAGAGTTCCTCCAGATTCTGGTAAGAAGTGGGGATTTTGATGGTCGTGAACAGGCCCTGGGTCGGATTGAATGACAGCACACTGAGACTGAAGGTCTGGGGAGATTTGACGGCAATGTCCGATACTTCAAGATAAAGCAGGCTCAATGGCATCTCCCCATCCCAAGAAGAACTGTTCTGGAAGTAGGAACCAGCGGCGGAATCGAGCGGGGAAAAGAAGATCTTCACAAAACTGTAAGCCCCGTTGACCAGCAGCACTCCCAACAAAATTAGCAGAGCCAACCCGAATTGGCGAATTCTCTTCCGGAATTTGGAGTGGCGTTGGAAAATCCTCCAAGAAGAGGAACGACGGGTACCTTTCCTTCGGATACTCCGATAACGTCTGGGCATGGCGAGCTTTTTTATAGCCCCTCGACTACGCTCGGGACACCCTGAGCGAAGCCGAACGGGTGGCAAGGGCTCTAATCTATTGTACCGAAAAATGGCAGTGGTATTCCAGAGAAACAAAGTTTTTTGCTGGTGCAAAAAAAGCCGACCTTTTTCCAAAGATCGGCAGGGTTCTCTTACTGCTCTTTCCTAGAAGGAAATCACTCCGGACCCGAGCCCGAGAAGGAGCATCAGAGTCGCCACGAACTGCACCCAGAGAAGGAGGTAGGGACGCTGCCAGACCGAGCGCTGGTCTTCGGCCGCCATTCCCCGCCATCCCTTGACAAACACAGCGATGGTCCAGACCGCCAGGACCAGAGCCGCCAAGAGCGCCCCATCCCGCCCTAGCAGGGCGACGGTAGCAAAGGCCGCGGCGGTAAACGCCACATCCAACGGCCGGTCCCACTCCCGGTTCTCTACTATGAGCACCCGAAAGAAAAGGATCAAAACGTAGAGCCCTCCGGAGACGATCGCCATCGCCGAGATCCGAGCGTCCAGTGACTTCCCCCAGACACCGAAGACCGAGAAGACCCCCAGAAAAAGCGCCACCGTCAGAAGAGTGGCCACTACCTGACCGAGAACGAGTCGACGCATTTCTGCTCTCCTTTTCGAGGTTTGGCAAGAACTATAACACAGGTTGGAAGCGAATAAAAGGTACTATTCAAACATAGTATACTATGAGGAATGGTTGAGTGGCTTTAGAAAGGAAAGTACCTTCTTCAAATCGTCCGGTAGATCGGCCTCGAAGCGCATCCGCGCCCCGGAGACGGGATGAGTAAAGGTGAGAGAGGCCGCATGGAGAAAAAGCCGCGGGCAGAATTCCAGGTCCGCCTTTAACCGCTTTTCCGAAAGATAGAGAGGATCACTTACAACCGGGTGTTGAATGTGGGAGAAATGCACTCGAATTTGATGGGTCCGGCCGGTGAGTGGGTGAACTTTAATGAATGAGCAAATTTCTTCCCCATTCTTTATAATTTCCTCTCGCCGATAAGAGGTCGTGGATTCGCGGCCGCCGGCCACCACCGCAAACCTTCTCCGAAAACGCGGGTGGCGGTCGATCGGCTCGCTGATCTCTCCTTTCAGATCAGTCTTCCCGTGAACCAACGCTAGATATTCCTTATCCACCGCCCGCTCCTTAAATTGAGCCTGCAGTTTCTCGAATGCTTCTTGCGTTTTTGCCACCACCAGAATCCCGGAGGTTTCCTTATCGAGACGGTGAACGATACCAGCCCGGCCGCCGATCCCCTCCTCCGATTTTCTGATACCGAGGTACTTCTCCAATTCGTCCTGGAGAGTGGTTTCGTTTACAGTGGTTTCGGCCCGGTTGACGGTTTGACCGGCGGGTTTAGAGAGGACTAAAAGATCCGCATCCTCAAAAATCGCATCAAGCACCTTCTTTGAGGGAGAGTTTTTTCTCGCAATCCAAACCGTAACGCGCCTGGGGATAGACCTTTAAACGGGAACGCTCAATCGGCTGGCCGCAGTTCTCGCAGATCCCGTATTTACCGATCTTCATTTTTGAAAGCGCTAGGCGCGTCTCCATCAGGAGCTTCTCCAAAATTCCCTGCTCGACCGCGATGCGTTCCTGGCTCAAACCTTCGGTCGCCTGCTCAACAAATTCGGCGGAAGGAAGGGAACCGACTTCGGGACGGGATACCAAACTCTCTTTACCCAACCGCTCTTTTTCTTGAGCCAACCGATTCTCCTGAGCGGTAAGGTCTTTCCGAGCCTTATCCAACAAACGGGCGGGAACAAGTTTGCCAGCTTTATTCTTGTTAACCATCACTCCTTTTTAACTTAAACTGAACCGTAATTGCAATCAATCCAATGATTCCCGCTCCCAACAACGCCAACGAAAGAAAACCGCTGGAAAGGTAGAGCAGAACTCCCTCCAAGATGAGATAGAGGAAGAAGGTGGTTCCGGGCGAGGTTCTTTGATGGAGAAAGTAAAGCAGGAGTGCTCGACCCCCGGTCCCGGCCGCAAAAAGAAAAGACTGGGTTCGGAGAAGGCCAAATCCGAGAAAAACTGTTGCCTCCGAAAAGCTAAGCGCCAGAGCCGCTAACCCCAAGATCCGGAGGAAAGACCAGCGCTTGAAGGACGAGAAAATCAGCAGAGCCGTGGCTCCGGCCAGAATTGCTCCCACCCAGAAAAAATCGGCAGGCATCTCGACAAAGAGCGGAGGCAGTTTTCCTCCTGCCAGAGCACCCAGAGAAGAAACTAGGACCAGATCAAACAGGTCATCTGAGGAAAAACCCTCCTTCCTCCCCCACCGCCAGAATAGGAAAACTCCCAAGAGGTAGGAAAGCGCCAAAATAATTCCGGAAGTCGAGATCGAAAAATACATTCTATTATTTAATCACGACTTTGGCCCGAACCCAAAAAGCTGCGCCGATCACAATGACCGCAATCATAATAATTGGGATGAGCGGGCTGGCCAGATCGGCGACCGGGCCGAACACCAACGCCGCCAACGGCGTGAGAACAGAGGAGATGGTTCCCATCGCCGCAAAGGTCCGGCCCATATGCGGACCGGGGGTGATCCGCTGCAGAGAAGTAACGATGGGGATCGTAATTCCGGAAGCACTGAGGCCCATCAGAAAGGTCAGCGAGGCGATCGCGATCGAGAAGAATGGGACCTGCTCGAAGGCCCGCGGCGTGGCGACATGGTTGCCGAGATAGACCCGCAGGGAGGGAGCGGCGGACATTAGCAGGAGCAGGACCCCGATCCCCAGAATGCCCAGCCAAACGGGGATGAATTTACCGCGGCGGCCTAAGATGGCCGCTCCCAAGAACAACCCGATCCCCAGCGGCAGGACCGCGACAAAACTCAAATCCCGTGCGTCAATTTTTAGAACCTGCTCGGCAAACCCCGGGGCAATTGAACCGGCACCGGCCCCCACCGCGAGAACCACCGAAGCAATCACCAGGGTTTTAGTAACATTCGGATTCTTAACCAGATAGTGAAACTGTTCCAAAAGTTTGATCTTGATTAATCCCAAGAATTCCCGAAACGGAACGGTCCGCTTCTCCTGGTCGAGCGGGGGGAGAAATAAGGTCGCCAAGGCTCCCAGAGTTACCAGCACCGCCGCAGTGATGAAGGGGGCCGGAAAACCAATAAACCGCAGCATCACCCCACTCAGAAAGTAACCCAAAAAATTGGCCACGTGCGTCACCAGCGACATATAAGAATTAGCTTTGATCAAGTCCCGGCTGGAAACGATCTGCGGCAGAGCCGAATTTTGGGACGGAGAGAAAAACTCATCCAGTCCCTGGGCAAAAAAGGAAACCAAAAGAATCCCCGCGAAGCTCTTGGGAAACAGCAGAAACGCCAACGCCGTTGCTCCCCACGCGATGTTGGTGAAGAACATGATCCGTCGTCGGTCGTAGATATCGGCCGCGACCCCCGAAACGAAGGAGGCCAGCAGCGAGGCCACTAGGAAAACAGCCATCCACACCGAGACGGCGATGTTCAACCCGGTGAGGCGAAAGATCCAAACGATCAGGGCGAAGGTGGTGATGTGGTAGGCAATGCGGGTAAAGGCCCGGTTAATGAATAGCAGCCAAAAATTACGGTTCAGCATGCTTCTAGATTAACAAAGAATGGGGAAGACGCAGAGTATTGTTTTCGAGGAACATCCCGCAGGTGCAACGGCGGCGAGGGAGAAGCGACCTGTTAAAAAAAGCCCCGAATCAGATTAGGATTCGGGGCGTGATGTTCTCCACCGGACCGTATAGCGCGAGAACGGCTCGTTGGGGAGTGAGGTAGTTGCGGACAAGGTGAACCAGATCGGGGCGGCGAGTTCGGCGAGCCTGTCTAACCCAGTCGGCGGGGTTATCCACCCGGCCGAAACGAAGGTACTCCTCGGCTAGAAATTCGCTGATGGTAGCCGGCTGCTCGAGCGCGATCTCCCTCCTCAAAAAGAGGATCTCCTTGGCTCGCTGGAATTCGTCCCGCGACATTCCGTCCCGGGCTATTTTTTGGATCTCATCCATCACCACGTTCAGGATCAGCTCCACGTCTTCCCGAGCGCAGGACCATCGCACC
Source organism: Patescibacteria group bacterium (assembly GCA_035291485.1). Classification (GTDB taxonomy): domain Bacteria; phylum Patescibacteriota; class WWE3; order 9FT-COMBO-53-11; family 9FT-COMBO-53-11; genus 9FT-COMBO-53-11. The sequence continues at coordinate 34,501 of DATDSA010000010.1, forward strand.
GCCAGTGCGGCGGAGTCGTAGAAGTATTCGGTCTTGGAGGAAATCCCGTAAACTAGCCCCAGATCGTTTCGCACCCGATCAAAAAGGACCGCGGAAAAGAGATCCGGATCCCCAAACCAGGTGCTAAAAGCGTCGAGGGCCAGCCGTTCCGCCGCTTTCAATCGGGGCAGAGGAAATCCGAGGAGGCAGTGGACGAGTTCGAACGGGCAGTCTTGCTTGACTACGGTGAAGCCGTTCCGGTTCGGCAGAGGTTGGTGATCAATCTTGAAGGTGCTGCCTTCCGGGAGCTGTCCCATTGTGCGCTCCAGAATTTCGAGAAGCCGCGGCATAGGAACATCATCACCCAACACCGACAGGACCGTGTTCTTCCCGCACTGGATCCGCGAACGGAAGGATCGGAACTGCTCCAGCGTTTGGTTCGGAAGATTCTGCTGCCAAAGAATAGTGTCGGAACTACCTAGGGGGTGTCCGCGCCAGGCCTCACCCATAAAGAGATCGTCGAGAACGCTCCTGGGGTCGGTCGCGAGTTCAACGTATTCGATCTCGACCACGGCCCGCTCTTTTTCAAATTCCATGGCGGAAACCGAAGAGATCCAAACCTGTCCCAACAGCTCCACCCCCTTCAACAGGTTTCTATTCGGGAAAGAGAAGTAGTAGCTGATGTCCTCCAGATCTGTTTCGGCGTTTGCTAAGCCGTCACCCAGCAGCTCCATCTTCCGGAGCAAATCCGGATTCCGGACGCAAAGATGCTCAAAGAAGTGGGAGATTCCAAACTCTTCGAACTGCTCGAAGCGCGGGCCGCCCCGGGTCGAAAGCGTCAGGTAAACAGAATGGGTCGGGTCCGGATACCAGACCACTCGCAGGCCGTTGGCCAGGGTGTAGGCCTTAACGGAAAGCATCTCTCCTCCTTTCAAGAGGTATTCGATTAATGGAAGTTTATCAGTCGGTTAGGAAAGCGCAAGGAGGCGGCGAAAGCGGTCGGAGTCCGAGAAGGGGCCGATGAGCGCGAGGTTGAGGCCGTTGGTCACGAATATTTCTTGGGCTACTTTTTGAACATCCGCCGCCGTCACCGCATCAATTTTTTTGAGCTTTTCCTCCGGTGTTTCGATCTTCCCCTCCAAGACCTCCTGGCCGAGGAAGTAGGAGCAAGCCCCGTTGGTCGACTCCAATCCCAGAACCAGATGTCCTCTTAGCATCTCTTTAGCCTTTCGCAGCTCGGGCACCGGAATGGGCAAATCCTTAATTTTTTTCAGTTCCGCCAGAACCGCGGTGACTGCGTCATTCACCTTTTGGTTGTTAACGCCGGCAACTATTTGCAGAGAACCGGTGTCGGAGAAATCTTGCCAACCGGCCTCAACGTAATAAGCCAATCCCTGCTTCTCGCGTATCTCCTGGAACAAGCGAGAGCTCATTCCCCCACCCAGCGCGGAGATTAGGATCTCCAGGGCTTCCCGTTTCGGGTGGGAGCGGCGGTAGGCGCGCAATCCCAGCACAAAATGAGTCTGGTCGGTTTTCCGCTCTTCGATCATAATCTGCGGTTCCTTCTGCGCGGACGCGAACCTAGGAAGCTTCTTTACCTCCCCCGGCTCCCGCTCTCCCAAGACCTCCCGCACCTCTGCTAACGCTTCCTTCTCGTTAATCCTACCCGCTACCGTCACGACCAAATTGTGGGGCCGGTACCACTCCTCCAGATACGCTAGAAAATCCTCTCGTTTCAGAGAGCTCAGCGTTTCTTCTGTCCCGATCAAATCTCGCCCGAGCGGGGTATCGCCAAACACCAGCCGATCGTAAAGGATGCTTTGGACCCAGGTCCGCGGTTCGTCCCGGTACATTCGCAGCTCCTCGGTGATAACCCGGGACTCCTTTTCGATCTCTTTGGGATCAAACTTTGAATTAAAAACCATATCGGTGAGAACGTCCAGGACTTTGGACAGATTCTTCGCTTCGGCCTTGACGTAGTAGGCCGTGATCTCCTTGTCGGTGAAGGCGTTGAAGTGCGCTCCCAGCGACTCCAGTTCGGATGATATTTCAAAAGAGGTGGGCCGCTTGGTGGTCCCATCGAAGAGCATGTGCTCGGTGAAGTGGGCGATCCCCTGCGTCCGGGTGTTCTCATACCGACCGCCGGCGCCCACCCCGATCATCGCCGTCACCGAACCGAGGTGCGGCATCGGCACTGTGATGAGGCGCACACCATTCTTGAGGATGTCCTTTTGATAGTCCACGTCTTCTTAACTTTAGCAAAGCCGAAACCAAAACTCGCTTGCGGATTTGACTCGAGCTTCCCTGTACCCTATAATATTAGGCGCACACCAAAACCGAAATGCACAAGGAGGTGCAAAGGTGTCGGATCGTCGGATCAACCTCAGCCTGAGCCCCGGATGGATCCTGGCCGTTCTTGGTTTGATCATCGCCGGGATTGTCCTCTGGGCGGCGGCCCCCTGGGGGTTCGTCCACTGGATTTTCTTCGATATGCTCTGGATGCACCCGACCGGATGGGTCCTGATCATCATCGCGATCTTGATCGCGGTCGGGGTCGGAATGAAAGACAAGAGCGGCTACGACGGACCGGGAACAATCACCTGGGTCGTCGTAATCCTGCTACTCACCGGTCTGGTCGGCTACGGCCTGCTCTCCGGCGCGGTGGCGAAGAAGTATTTGGTCCAGGGCCTCCGACCGACGGCGCTAGAGACTCTGCCGGAGACCACGGGAGTGCGGTACCTGCCGATGCCGGTCGCCGAACGATTCGGCGCCAACCAGATCCAGGACCCCGCCCACCACCTGGGCGATATGGATCCGCTGGATACCGGCGGTGAGATCGACTGGGTCGCTCCCCGAATCCCGACCGGATTCTGGAACACGTTCAACGGGCAGACCGACGGGTTCGTGGTCATCACCCCCGACGGCGAGTCGGAAACGATCCACCAACCCATGCGCTACGGCGAGGGGATGGGGATCACCGACAACATCACCTGGCAACTGTGGCGGATGCGATACAACGTCGAACTGCCGGAGTTCTACTACATCCGGCTGGAAGACGAGGTTGTCACGGTCGGGCCCTACATCTCCTACCGCTACGAGTTCCCGGTGCGGGTCCCCTACTGGGGTGGCGTCTTCGTGACCCACGCCGACGGGAGGATCGAGGATCTCTCGCCCGAGTCGGCCATCGCCGACCCCCGATTCGAAGGACAGCGACTCTATCCAGAGGAGCTGGCGCTTCGGATCGCCAAGGCCTGGGCCTATCGCGGGGGCATCTCCAACGCCTGGTTCACCCACCGCGACCAAACCGAGATCCCTCACATCGACGGCGAGAACAACCAGATGCCGTACCTGATCCCTACCGACCAGGGTCCGATGTGGTTCATCGGCATGGAGCCCAACGGGCCGGCCTACAGCATCTTCAAGGTGCTGTTCGTCAACGCCCACGACGGGTCACTCCAGCTCTACGAGCTGCCGGCCGAATCGGGAATGATCAGCCCCAACCGCGCCGGCGGGTACGTCCGCGCTGCCTTCCCCACCTACCAGTGGTACAAGAGCGGCGAAGAGAGCTCCTCGGGTAACCTGCTGGTGATCGAACCGCGACCGCTCATCAGGGACGGGGTACTCTACTGGCAGATGTCGATCACCAATGTCGACTACGCCGGCGTGACGCAGACTGCACTGGTGAACGCCGAGAACAACGGCGTGGTCTACTTCGAAACCCTCGAAGAGATCCAGCGGTTCTTGGAAGGGACTTACGCGGGCCGGTCGACGGCGGGCGTAAACCAACCGGTAACCGGTGGGGCCGATCAAAACCCCTCCACCTCTTCTCCGCTCGATTTGGAGAGGATGACCGAGGAAGAGCTGTGGAACCTGCTTCGCAGTATCACCGCGGAGTTGGAATCACGCTAACATCCAAATGGCCAAGAGCCCAAAAACTCTTGGCCTTTTTAATACCATTTTATCTGAAGGGATTTGGTTTAATATCTATGAACTAGAGTGTTATTGATTAGCCCTCCCGGCGTACTCGCCGGTTTCGGTGCTGACCTGCACGATCTCCCCCGGTTTCATGAAGAGCGGGACCTGAATTTTGAAACCGGTCTCCAAGACCGCTTCCTTAGTTCCGCCCTGTTTGGTATCCCCCTTCTCTCCGGGCGGGGTTTCAACCACCTTGAGCTCAACCTTGAGAGGGATTTCGACCCCAATCGGCTGACCCTGGAACATAACGAGATTGGCTTCCGAACCCTCCCGCAAGAATTTCACCACATCCTGCGCCAGGGAACGCGCAATGGATATCTGTTCGAAGCTT
>DATDSA010000011.1:0-9161 GCA_035291485.1 Patescibacteria group bacterium
GAAGCAGTAAGGCAGGTTTTTAATCAGTTGGAAGGTCTGAATGCGATTGTTGTGTATTTACCGCAACTAAGAGCCATTGTAGGATTTAGGAATGGGTCGCCGATGATCGTCGGGGTGGGGGAGGGGGAGAGCTTTCTGGCCTCCGATATCCCCGCCTTCCTTCCCTACACCAAACGGATTGTTTTTCTGAACGACGGCGAGGGTGCGGTCCTGGCGGACGGGGGAGTGCGGGTGATCACCTCCGCTACCGGAAAAGAGGTTCCTTTGAAGATCGAGAAAATCGATTGGGCGGCCGAGGACGCCGAACTAGGCGAGTATCCTCACTATCTGACCAAAGAGATCCACGAACAGCCCCAGGTGCTCTCCCGGCTGGCGGAGTATCCCGAAAAAGAGCTGAAAGAAGTCATCCGGCTGATCAAGGCCTCTTTTGGGACCTACTTCACCGCCTGCGGAACGGCGGCCCACTCCGGGATCGCGGCGACCTATCTCTTCGCTGATCTGGCAAAAAGGCACGTCAACTTTGCCGTCGGGAGTGAATTCTACTTCTTGGAGAGCTTTCTCACCCCGAAATCTCTGCTGATCTGCGCCTCCCAATCCGGAGAAACGATGGACACGATGGAGGCGGCGCGGGCGGCCAAACGGCACCGTTCCAAGATCGTGGCCCTGACAAATGTCCGGGGTTCTTCGCTCACGCGCTTGGCTGACAGGACCCTGCTCTTGAACTGCGGTCCTGAAAAGGCTGTCCTGGCAACCAAGTCCTACACCGCGAAACTGGCGCTTTTTCTAATGCTGGCGGCGGGGCTGGGCGGCAAGCTGGATGAAGGAAAGAGGATGGTGGCGAAAGCGGCCCGGGGAGTTAAGGAGATTTTAGACGGGGAGAATGGGGCGAAAATCCGCGCGTTGGCAAAACAATTGAAGGATGTGGACCATCTCTACGCCATCGGCCGGGGAGTCAACTACCCGACGGCCCTGGAAGCGGCGCTGAAGATCAAAGAGGTCAGCTACATCCACGCCGAGGGATTCGCCGGCGGGGAGCTTAAGCACGGGGTGATCGCGTTGGTGGAGGAGGGGACGCCTTGCCTGGTGTTCGTCGCCAACGACCGGACGCGGGAGTCGGTGCTCTCCAATGCCAAGGAGATCAAGAGCCGGGGGGCGTTCATCATCGGCGTGGCGCCGGAGGACAACGAGGTCTTTGATATCTGGATCAGGGTGCCGGATGTCGGACCGGCTTCCCCGATCGTGAACGTCGTTCCCGCCCAGCTCCTCGCCTATTATCTCGCCGTCGAGCGCGGTCTAGACCCCGATAAGCCCCGCAATTTAGCCAAATCTGTCACCGTGAAATAAAAAGGACGCGAACTTTGTTCGCTAGTTTTTTCGCTTTGCAAAAAAAGAAAGGCCCTCTGCTTGGGTAAGCAAAGGGCCGATACGAACTAGCTCCCGTTCCCGAGACTCTCCAGGAACTTCGGGATCAGCTCGTCGTTCCGGTGGGTCTCTTCCTTGACCCCGTCGTTGAAGAAGGCGGACTCGGTCATCAGGATCCTTCCCTCGCAGGAGAGGATCCGGAGGTAACCGACACCGACGTCCAGGGTCTTGAGCTTGCCGTGTTCGAACTCGGTCTTCCAGACGATCGAGCCCACCTGCTGGGAAACGCGTTGGCCGAAGTCTGAATCCCACTGGTCCACGCTGATGGCCACGTGGAAGTTCGCCAGAACCACCACCGGCGTCACGGCCATGTCCAGCGTGTGCTGGGCGCGCAACGAAGAGGTCATCGCGCGGGCCATGAAGGGGTGCAGAAGCGTGATTCCCAGGCCCGAAGGAAGCGTGTGAACTTCCCCGTAGCGGACCTTGGCCTCGACCATTCCGAGGAGATCGGGAACTTGCCATCCCCGTTCCTTGAGGATCTGGGTGATCCCCTGGGTGAGGTTGGCGACCAGGCTCGGGCCGAAGAAGCTCAGGGGGACAACGCCGCGCTTGAGGACCCAGGCGTCGTGGTTCCCTTCCCGGTAGAGGAAGGTGATCAGGGAGTTCTCCACCAGGCTCTTCTGCTTGCGGGCGGAGGGCTTCTTCTTGAAGGTCTCGGTGGCCTTGGTGAGGCGAAACTTGAAGACCTTCAGCATCACCCGGCCGATCAACTTGGCCGCCAGGTTCTCCTGGTCGGTGTAGTTCCATCCCCGCATGCTCTCGCCGCGCTTGTCCAGGTCGTGCTCCAGCCCCTCGATCAGGTCGCCGCCGCCGACCAGAACGTTGGCACCGCGCTGGAGGATGAACTGCGGGACGTTCTTCAAGAAGAAATCGTACTCGCTGTAGATCGATCCGGCGTGCAAGCAGCCGAAGTTCAGCAGGACGTCCTCTCGGCAGACCTTCGCGGAAACAAGCGGGTACTTCAGCTTGTTCTGGACCCAGGCGCTGTCGAAGTCGTAGAAATCCGAGTCCGGGTCCAATCGGATCATCGGCCGGTACTCGCTCTCGTTGAGGGTGCGGATCGCGTTCGCGATCTCGCGACGGGAGACGCGCAGAACGTCCTCGAACATCCCGATCGTCATCGCGCCTCGGTTCTTCAGTTCGGCGACAATGTTCTTCTGGAGGGGAGTGCCCTCCGGGTCCGGGACCCAGCGCCGCTCCTGCGCGGTGTAGTCCTTGAAGTTGTAGGTCCGTACCAGGAATCCGGTGGGTTGAAACTCCAACACCCGCATTCCGACTTGGTTCTCGGCGGTGTGGACCTGCTTCAACCGATGCAGGGCCGGCACCGAAACGTAGGAGCGCTTTCGCTCTCCCCGGGGCCGCAGCAGGCTGGAAGCCGTGCAGCCGATGAGCCAGAGGTCGGGGAGGGGTTGCGAGGTCTGCTTCTCCTCGTCCTCGATCAGGCGATCGACCGCGGTGGAGAAGTACTTGCTGCGCCAGCTGGCCTTTTCCGGTACCAGAACCCCGATGACCTTGTTCAGGTTCTTCAGGGAGATCCGGGCGGAGCCTTCTCCCATGTAGCGAGTGTCTCTTCGGCCGTAGCCGCGGAGACGCTGGGCGATTTCCTGACCGATCCAGCCGTCGTAGTTCGGTGCCGGAGAGGTCACGATGTAGAGGCGGACGAAGTGGCCGCTGCGGTTGCGCAGCTTGGGAAGCACCCGCGCTACCTGCTTGGCGATGTCGTCCAGCAGCCATTCCCGGGCGGCATCCAGGTCCTCGATCTTCCTCTTTTTCTTGTCTTCGGTGGGAAGATAAAACCTTCGCTTCCGGGCGATCTGCCGCAGGGCGAACGTGGTGAACTCCTTGCGCAGATGGGGAAACGAAACCAAGCCGCCGGCCAAAACGATGAAGCGCAAACCTTCCTTCTTGGAAACCTGGCTGGCGAGCTCGATCAGGCCGTTCCGGAAACCGGGACTTCCATAGTCCAGTCGGGAAATGGCGCCGATCGTCTCACTCGGTTGCGAGCTTAACATCTCTTTCCTCCTTGTGGGGTGGACGGCCGCTTTGGCGACCTAGCAACCTCACTCTGTTCGGTTGTGGCGTGCTGTCCTCGCCGGCGATTGGTTGCGATTTCGCCGAGCGGTGGCGTTCTTTCTTACCGAATTTTATCACCAAATAAAAAAAAGGGAACCCTATTGCTAGGATTCCCTGCTTCTCTTCTTTCTCAGCCTCTCCAAGCGACGGATCAGCTTCTTGGATGGCACCCAGTTCCTCGGAAAGACCTGCCTCTCCAAGGCGAGGATGACCTTGTCGGGCGTCACCTCCGGGGGTTTCTGGTCCACTCCTTCCTTGGTCAGTTTCGGATAGGGGTGGAACGCCCCCGGCCGCATCAGGTTTCGGACCAGAACGGTCAGGATCTCCATCGGGGTCAGGTTGTCGAAGAGCCGGTGCCAGCACCAGTGCAGGTCCGAGGGGATTCCTTCGACGATGTTGCGGTAGTGGTCGTCTCCGCCCCGCGAGCGGGGGATGAGGTGATGTCTCTGGGGGAACGGGTCCCCGCGTTTATCGGTCGGCCAGGGCGGGTTGTACCTAGGCATCCCGGCCTTTTCCCTGCGTCAGATTTTGGGTCCGAACCTCCACCCCCTCCCTCCGGATCCTCTTCCGGAAGATAATGATCTGCTCCTTCTCCTCACCGGTGTCCTCGTCCGGCCTCACCCTCGTGTCCACCAAGAGAACGTCTCCGGACTTGACCTTCCGGTAGTTGATGAGGTCACAAACCTTGTCGATGATCCATCTCTCGGCGAGGGCCTGGAGCGGCCGCGCCCCGAACTGCCGGTCCGTTCCGGTTTCCTTGAGGATCAGCTGAAGGGCTTCGGGACTGTATTCGAGGCGGATCTTCATCCCGCCCTGGTTGAGCTGCCGCTGGACATCCCTCAGAACCTGGCGGTTGAGGATCTCGATGTACTCTTCGTCCCGGAGGAATCGGAAAACGATGAGGCGACCGCGAAAGGCGATGCGGTTGAACAGCTCCGGCGGCAACCTCTTCTCCACCGCCTCCTTGACGATCTTGTAGATCGCGTTGTTGAGGGAGAGGAGCTCCGCGTCGGTGTACTTGGAGAGGGGTTTCTCTTCTCCCCGAAGGAAACCGATCTCTCCCGCCTTGAAGCGCTTCATGATCTCGTCTGTCCCGATGTTGGAGGTGATGATGTTGATCACGTTGCTGAAGCTCACCTCGGCTGTGGTTTCCCCGCCGCTGTTGGAATTGATAGTGAGCTTTCCCTCGTCGATGATCCTGAGGAGGAGAGGTCCCAGCTGGGTGGGCTCTCCCAGGTAATCGAAGAGCCCCTTCTCGAACTCGTCCCAGAGAACGACCTTGGTCCCACCCATGAGGTTGCGCGGGTGCAGGACGGGGCGGTCGCTGTAGCCGACATAGCCCACGGAGGAGCCGATCAGCTGGGTCAGGTTGTGCTCCAGCGTCCCGCCGTACTGGGTGCAGTCGATGGTGATGAGATTGTCCTGCTCGTGGGGGATCAGCTCCCCGGTCGGACCATCGGGGGTTTTCTTCTTCTTCTGGCCGTTCCGCCCGATGCAGATCGGGCAGATGACCATCGGCCTCCGCCGCTTGTCCCCGCGGAGCCACTGTTGGAGACCCTCGGCGATGACGGGGCTGAGGGTCTTTTCGGTCAGTCGGGTGCGAACTTCATCCTCGTGGATCTCCCACCCGCAGGTGGGGAGATTGCACTTGAGGAAAACGCTCTTGGGCCAGCAGCCGGCCAGGACCTTGGCGAACTCCGTCTTCCCCGAACCGGTCGGGCCGGCGATAAAGATGTTGGCGATGGGGAGATTGGTGTTTCCGATTTTGGCGTTTCGCCGGGACACTCTTCGGAGGACTTCCTTGACGGCCCACTCCTGCCCGATGAAGCGGCGGCGGATCTTCTCCTCGAGCGTTTCGACGAACTCGAACCGCTCCTTCGGGCCGATCGTCATTTCGTGGAGTTCAAAATCCTCACCCTTAGTTTGGTTCGTCGCCATTTTCGTCCTCCTCATCGTTGGTGAGAGTGGTGAGAGGATCCGGTTTCGATAGGTCTTTTCCTTTGGTCGGCGGTCTGACCCCAAAATCCTCGGGGGGAGACTCCGGTTCCGGCTCTCCCTCCCTCTTCTCCGGGTCCTGGTCTTCCCAAGATTCCCAGATGACGAGGTAGCGTCTCCCGCTCCTGATAGAGGTGGAGATCGACCAGCCCACTCTCGCGCCCGGGTAGTCGAGAAAGAGGAAGTGGAAAAAGGAATACAGATACTCCGCCAGGTGTTCGAGGGCCTCCGGCTCCTGGTGAACCCAGTTGCCGCTGATGAGAATGCTCATGACTTCCCGTTCCATCTCTTCTCCTCCTTAACCGCTGGTTTTTTTGGTGCCCTTACTTGGAAAAAGGACGGCTCGCTTCGCGAACCTAGCAATCTCGCTAGCGCTCGATTGAACGACTCGCTTCGCGAACCTAGCTTTTTGCCGATGCAAAAAGGATAGCACGCTCGGAAAGAGGGGTAAATACTCCGGGAGACACAATTATCAATTGGCAATTAACAATTAGCATTAAGGACTAGTCTGGATTGATTAGATATACTGGATAAGATGAGAATTGCCATTGACGCCCAACCGCTTCTGGAGCAGAGTGCTGGAGTAACCTACTACTCCAAGGGCCTGGTTGAGGCCGTCCTGAAGCAGGACCGGAATAACCACTACGACCTTCTGTTCTGGCGGCTGTTCCCAAAAAAACCTCTCCCCGTTCTGGGGGAGGGGCGGAATTTCTCCTACCGCTGGCAGCGCTTTTTTCCCTACAAGATTTTTTATAAGCTTTTCAAGTGGGGGATTCGCATTCCGCTGGAGCTTTTTTTTCTGATCCGCCCCGACCTGTATTTTTTTCCAAACTTCGTGGTCTATCCCCATCGCAGGGGGAAGAGCGTGGTACTTATCCATGATCTGACTTTTGAGAAGGTGCCCCAGTATGTCGCTCGGAGAAATGTGGAGTTTCTGCGGAAGTTCGTGCCGCCCTCGGTCGCCCGGGCGGACCACGTCGTTGTCAACTGCGAATTCACAAAGAGGGAGCTGATTGAGGCCTACCGCGTCCCCGCCGAGAAGGTAACCGTGGCCTACCCGGGAGTGGATCCGAAATCTTTCTACCCGCGGAGCGCGAAGGACAAAGAGGAGATCAAGAGAAAGTACGGCATCAACAAGCCATTTCTTCTATTTCTCGGCACGCTCGAGCCGCGGAAGAATGTCCCCGCCATTCTTAAGGTCTATGCCGATCTGCCGAACCGCCGTGATTTTAACTTGGTTCTGGCGGGAAAGAGGGGCTGGCTCTCCGAGGAAATCTTCCGGACCGTGGCGGATTTGGGGTTGGAGGAGGATGTGATTTTCACCGGCTATGTTCCGGAAGAGGATCGGCCCAAGCTGATGTCCGCGGCGGAGGTTTTTGTCTTTCCTTCTTTCTTCGAGGGCTTCGGGATGCCGGTGGTGGAGGCGCAGGCCTGCGGAACGCCGGTGGTGACCTCCAACACAACCTCTCTGCCGGAAGCGGCGGGGAAGGGAGCGGTGCTGGTTGATCCAAAAAATGTTTACCAGCTCGCTCGGGCGATTGAGGAAGTCCTGAGCTCGGGGAGTCTGCGCGAAAAACTGGTTAAAAAGGGTCTCGCTAACGCCCGGAGGTTTGATTGGAATGAATCCGCCCGAAAATTGATCGAAATCTTCAACCGTCTGGGGTGAACGGCGAACGGTTGTTATAGTATATATCTTCAAACCATATACTATAAGGGTTGATCGAAATGGGCCAATTGAAGCTTTGGGGGTAAATTTGAGTTTGGTTTGCAGGATTGACTTTTAAAATATGGTATATTTTTCAACAGTGATGCTACGTATTTTGTTCTTGTCGCTAACTTTTTTGGCGCTAGCGCGGCCGGCGCACGCCTACCTTGACCCGGGAACGGGGAGCTACTTCGTTCAGATCCTGCTAGCCGGCATCGCCGGTGGCGGCTACATCATCTTTTCTTCCTGGGGGAAAATTAAGCAACTCCTCTCGTCCGTCTTCAGGAAAGGGAAAAAAGAAAAGCAGGGCGATGGAAAAACCAGCTAAAGTTTCTGCTTCCTTCCGAGACCCGAGCGGATTTCTTTTCAAAATAAACGGAACTCTCTACCGCCAGATCAATCGGAGTTACCAAGAAGACTGGGAACAGTTCGAGAAGTCCGGGCTGTCCCGGAAGCTGGTCCAGCTCGGTTTCCTTATCCCGTACCGAAAAGCGAGGCACAGTTTGTCGGCAAGTGCCGACGCTTATCAAATTATTCAGCCCCAGCTCGTCGAATTCATTTCTTACCCCTACGAATGGTGCTTTGGGCAGCTGAAGGATGCGGCGCTCTTGACGCTAAAGATCCAAAAAATCGCGTTGGAATACGGGATGAGCCTAAAGGACGCCAGCGCTTACAACATCCAATTCGTTGAAGGGAAACCGATGCTGATCGACCACCTCTCGTTTGAAAAGCACGAAGAGAAACCCTGGGTCGCCTACCGCCAGTTCTGTCAGCACTTCCTGGCACCATTGGCGCTGGCCTCCTACAACGACATCCGTCTCATTCAGCTGATGCGAGTCTATATCGACGGTATTCCCTTGGACCTAGCGGCAAAGCTCTTGCCCAAGAAGGCGCTTATCCGGCCCCAGCTCCTGGCGCACTTGTATCTGCACGCCAAGAGCCAGCAGTTTTTTGCCGACCGACCACAGTCCGGGGGGATGGAGCGGTCATTGAGGTTCCGAAAGGGCCAGCTTCTGGGATTGGTCTCCGGTTTGGAGGGAGCGATTCGGGGGTTGGAGTGGAAGCCCCGAGGTACCGAATGGGCCGACTACTACGAAAACACCAACTACTCGAGGGTGGCGTTCAAGAACAAGGCGGAGATTGTGGAAAAATTCGTCCGATCTGCCCGGCCTAAGGTTGTCTGGGATCTAGGGGCCAACACCGGAGAGTTCAGCCGGGTGGCAATGAAAAGTTCAAAGTTAATAGTTTCTAGTGACATCGACCCGGCGGCGGTGGAGTTGAACTACCGGGAAGTAAAATCAAATGGTGAGAGCAGGATTCTTCCTCTGGTTTTGGACCTGACCAATCCCAGCGGAGGGATCGGCTGGGCGAATCGGGAGCGAATGGCGTTGGCGGAGCGGGGACCGGCCGATATGGTGATGGCGTTGGCGCTGATCCATCACCTCGCCATCTCCAACAATCTCCCTTTCGCCAAGATCGCCGAATTTTTCGCGCAGATCGGTCGATCCTTGATCATCGAATTCGTTCCCAAAGAAGATTCTCAAGTCCAACGGCTGCTCGCGACCCGGGAAGATATTTTTTCCAACTACACGCAAGCAGATTTCGAAAAGGAGTTCGGCCGGATGTTTACCGTGACGGGAAAAGAACCGGTTAAGGGATCAAAAAGGACCGTTTATCTTCTTAAGAGAAAGAGTTGATGGCTTCTAAATTTACTGCGGTTAAGAAATATTTCTCCAAATTTTGGGATGCCGGATTCGTTTTCCAAAATGTGTTTATTCCGCTAGCTGTTTTAACTTTATATTTTGTTTTGTCTGCTTATTTGTTGCCGGATGGAGTAACTAGAATTTTTGCCAGTGACCTGTGGAAACCCTCATTGGCGCTGACAATTTTATCCGGGTTGGCATTTTTTGGGATTTTAAAATTAAAGAAGAGTAGTAAATTAGTTAACAAACGAACATCCGAAAAA
>DATDSA010000012.1:0-3276 GCA_035291485.1 Patescibacteria group bacterium
CGGGTTTGCCTCCCGTCACCAAAGATCTCAATCGGCTCACCCCTGAGCATCTTCTTGGCAAAGATCGCGGTCACTCCAGCCTCGCCCTTTCCTCCTTGACGCTGACCGTAAACGTTAGCGTAGCGCAAAGCCACGTATTCGATTCCGTGCAGCTTTTGCCAGACGTCCAGATAATGCTCGACGGCCAGTTTGGAAATGCCGTATGGAGAAGCCGGAATCTCTGGATAATTTTCCGGGGTGGGAATTTGCTTGGCCTCTCCGTAAATCGCCCCACCGGTGGAGGAGAAAACGATCTTCCTTGTACCGAAATCGGACATCAGCTTTAAGATGTTGAGGCTCCCAACGATATTATTCTGCGCATCATGGACCGGATCCTTAAACGACTCGCGCAGATCAATGTGTGCGGCGAGGTGGGTAACCGCTTCAGGCTTGAAATCTTGGAAAACTTTTTCCAATTTAGAAAGATCACGGATATCCACCTGTTCAAAGTGAACTCCGGGATTGAGGTTCTCTCGCAGGCCCGTGGACAAGTTATCGATCACTAAGACATCATCTCCTCTCGCCATAAGCGTATCCGTAATATGACTACCGATAAAACCGGCACCCCCGGTTACAAGTACTCTCATATCGCCACCTTCCGATACACATCTAACGTTTCCCGCGCCATTTTTTCCCAGGAGAACTCCTTCGCTCGTGCCAGACCCTTCTTCAATAGCCCCTGCCTCAGCGTCTTGTTGCCTAACACCTTGGCGAGCTTATCGGCGATATCCCGAGGATCGTTGGGATCAAAGTACAGCGCCGCCTCTCCCCCGATTTCCGGCAAACAGGAAGCGTTGGCCTGAACCACCGGCACCCCCAGCTCCATCGCCTCCACCGTCTGCAGGCCAAAACCCTCCGACAGGGAAGGCTGAACATAGGCCTCCGCTTCCCGATAAAGATCGATGAGATCGGCATCGGTGATGTGATCGGTCAAAGAGATGTAACGAAGCGCCCCAACCTCTAGAGCCCAGTGGATAATTCTCTCAAGAAAAGCGTCCTTTCTCCCCGCCAGAACCAGTTGAGCTGACTTTTTCATCTTTTCGTTCAGGATCTTCACCGCCTCGATCAATCTGTCAACGTTCTTGTGGGGATAGAAGGCACCGACGTAGAGGAAATACGGCTTGGTGATCCGGTACTTCCCGAGCACGTTCTCGATCTCCCGCTCCCGGTCGGCCCGGCCCTTTCCCGCCAGGATCCCCGCTTCGTAGGTCACAGATATCTTCCTGGCGGGGATCCCGAGAGTTTTCACGATGTCGTCCTTCACAAACTGCGAGAAGGTGATGACCGCGGCGGCCCTCTGCGCGGCATCCTGAAGAATAAATCTCAGCCCCGCGCGCTTTATCAGAAAAATAGGAGCCGGGAGAGTCGATGTTTCTCTTCCACCGAACTTGAGCATCGTCAGGTCATGGATCGTCACCACCATTTTTCCTTGGTACAGTAGAGGAACATTGAAATGCGGCACGTGCAGGAGGTCGAGGTTCGAGGCGGAGAAGATCCCCGGCATCATCACCTGCTCCTTGGCGCCGTACCAGGTCACATCCGCCAGGACCTTGTGGAAATTTTTGTTTTTTGGCTGATAGGTGTTGAATCCGTGTTCCCGCAGAAAGACAAAGTACTGGTTTTTGCGGTCCACCCTCTCGAGGTTCTCGACCAGATTCTGGATGTACCTCCCCACCCCGCGGCTGGAGGAACCCCAGATCCGAGCGTCAATCCCAATGCGCATAGTGATTGAATTTTAACAGAGGGCCACTCTATTTGAGGGATTCTTGATAGACCGTCAGTGTATTTTTAACAAATTTTTCCATCGAGAATTTATCTTCGACGAGCCGTCTCCCCTGCTCACCCATCTTGTGACGTAATGAAATTGAACTGCTTAACTTCCTGAGCGCCTTAGCAACTTCCGCCACATTGTCAAAATCAACCAGATAACCGTTTTCCCCATCCTTTACCAGGTCCCGAATTCCCACCACATCGCTCCCCACCACCGGCAGGCGGCAGGCCATCGCCTCCAAGACCGTCAGCGGCATTCCTTCATGGTAAGACGGCAGGATCGCCACATCACTAGCTTTAAAGATTTTGAAAACATCCGACCGCTGTCCTAAGAAACGGATTGCCGAAGATACTCCCAGTTTCTTCGCCAATTTTTCCGTACCGTAACGCTGCTCCCCGTCTCCGGCAAAAACAACTTTCAAATTAGGAATCTTTTTGAGAAGATTCGGCAACATTCCTACCAACCTTTCGTGGCCTTTGACCCGATCGAATCTCGCCACCATGGTTGCCACGAAATCTCCCGGTCCCAACCCAAGTTTTCTCCGAAAAGCGGCTCTATCTAAATTAACTCGTTCAACCACCGCGGTATCAATACCGTTTACTACCACCCGGGATTTGGACCCGGGGAAAAGCTTCATCGCCAGGCCCTCCCGCTGTTGGCCTGCGGAAACATTGATGAATCGGGTCGTGAAGTGAGCCAACAGCTTCTCCAAGGAAATATAGAGGAATCGCACCAACCGATTCCGGTAATCATAGTGCAAGCCGTGGAAAGTTTGCACCACCGGCACGCCCAGGATAAAACCAACCTTCCGCGCGTAGAGACCGGCACCCTTGCCGTGGGAGTTGATCAGATCAATCTGTTCCTTCCGGGCAATCCTTAAAAGTTTGGTAAATCCCTTGACTCCTATCCTGTCTAATGGAACCCCATAAACCTTATACCCCAAGTCCCTGAATTTCTTGTTGAATTCCCCACCCGCCGGCGCCACCACCACAAATTCAAATTTGTTATCCCCCTGACCCCTAAACCCTAAACCCTTAACCCTGGCTTGCTTTAGCAAGTCGTAGACGACCTTGGGCGCACCCCCGAGCCCGGAACTAGTTAACGCAATCAAAACTTTTTTCGATCCCCTCTCCCGATCCAACTGTCTAAGAGACTCCACCAAACCGAGAACCCCCCAGAAAGCAATCATCGGCGCATCTGAGAAGAACTGTTCGCCCGAAATCAAATTATCAATGAACCAACCTAGAACGAATCCCAAAAGCGGAAATCCGAAAATCCGAATCTTGGCGTTTTTGGAAAATACCAGTCCAAGAACGGTTTTGAATAAAAGGAACCAAACAGCAATCGCCAGCAACAGTGCCACGAGTCCACCTCTAACCCACATGTCCAAGAAAAAACTGTGCGTTAGATTTACCCCTGCAAAACTCTGCAAGTTCGGAGAACTATAGCCAACTCCCAGAACGGCA
>DATDSA010000013.1:0-32630 GCA_035291485.1 Patescibacteria group bacterium
CGAACCCTCCCGCAAGAATTTCACCACATCCTGCGCCAGGGAACGCGCAATGGATATCTGTTCGAAGCTTCCCGGATCCATAAAATACACCGCGCCGGCATCTGAGTACAAAAATTGGGCTTTCTTCTTCTCGATCTCACCTTCCTCAACGGTGGCGCCGGAAACAAAGCTTTTTTCCAACATCGAACCTGATCTGATGTCCCGCGCTTTGACTTTGATGGTGGCGTTTCCCCGTCCCACTTTGACGTGGCTATACTCCACCACCGTATAGGGCCGGCCCTCTTCCACAAAAACGGCGCCTTTTCGAAGTTCGGTAACGGATAGCATACTCGTCAATTATCAATTATCAGATATCAATTATCAAATTACAGGGATGGTAAAATTAAAACACCAAGTGCCGGGGTGGCGGAATGGCAGACGCGATCGCCTCAAAAGCGGTTGAGCGCAAGCTCATGCGAGTTCGACTCTCGCCCCCGGCACCACTTCCTCTCCCAATTCTCCGAACAAGTTGACATAAACCTATAACCGTGGGAGACTGAATTGATTCCTATCCGAGGTAATCATGAAAACCGGGAAGGAGACTGACGATGTGGACCGGGCTCTACCTCATGATCGGCGGCCTGGTGATCGGTTTGGGAGCCTTCGGCTTTGTGCTCATCAATCTGGCCTGGCGCGGTTCCAAATTGAGCCTCGAGAACGACCGAGGCTTCAAGAGCCTGTTCCTGGGGCACGTCAGCGCGATGACCGTGATGTTCCTAGGCGGATTGATCTGGGTCATCGGCGCCGTCGTCGCCCTGGTCAACATCTTCATTGAGTTGACCGGTATCCTGAACAGCGGACTGCTTTAGCTCTCCTAGAACGTCCCCAGCGAAACTCGCCGGGGGCTTTTTATCTTTTCCGTGGTATCATTTATCCAGAAAATCAAGTGTAAACCTTAACAACTCAACAGCCAAAGGAGGGCTGACATGACCCAGAAAGCGTTGGTTGTGGTGGATGTCCAGAACGACTTCTGCCCGGGCGGATCGCTCGCCGTGGCGGACGGTGACCAAGTGGTCGAACCTCTCAACCGGATGATCCGTTTTGCGAGGGAAAACATTTGGGAAATCTATTTCTCCCGCGACTGGCATCCGGCTAAGACCGCCCATTTTGAGAAGTGGCCGGTGCACTGCGTGCAGAACACCCGAGGTGCGGAATTCCATCCCGATCTCAAGCTACCGTGGGGTTACCAGAGATTTCAGATAATTTCCAAGGGGATGGGCGACGCGGACGACTACTCCGCCTTCGACGGCGGAATGCGCCCGCAAGCAGACCATCTCTACGTGGGCGGCTTGGCCACCGACTATTGCGTCCTTTGGACAGCAAATCGCGCCCGCGAACTGGGCTATGAAGTGACGCTCCTGCAGAACGCCTGCCGAGCGGTCGACATCAAACCCGGAGATGGGCAGCGCGCTCTCGATCAGATGCGCGAGAACGGCGTCCGAATCGCCACCACGGAAGAGGTGTTGAATGAAGCAGAAAAAGGATGAGCCTATCACCTCCTCTCTTCTAGACACCGATTTCTACAAGTTCACCATGGGACAGTTGATCTTCCGCTCCTACCCCGATGTTGAGGTGGAGTTCGGCCTGATCAACCGCTCCGGCGCCCCGCTGGCCAATTTCATCCGAGAGGAAGAACTGCGGGCCGAGCTGGACCAGGTGCAGAGCCTTCGGTTCAACAATAGTGAACTGCACTACCTGCGGGGCACCAATGAATACGGTGAGCGCATGTTTGGCGAGGACTACCTGCAATTCCTGCAAAACCTGCAGTTGCCCCCCTACCGGCTGGAACGAGTAGACGACAGCTACCGGCTGTCGTTCACCGGCCCCTGGGCGGCAGCCACCTACTGGGAAACACCGGCGCTGTACATTGTCACCGAACTTCGCTGCCGCTCCCTGATGGACACTCAAAGCCGGTTTGACCAAGACGCAACCCATGCCGCCGGCATCTCCCGCTCGCGGGAGAAGATCGAGCGACTAAGGGAGTACCCCAAGATTACGTTCAGCGACTTTGGAACGCGCCGGCGCTTTAGCGGCGCCTGGCACGATTACTTGGTCGGGGCTCTGGCAGAAGAGCTGCCCGCGCAATTCCGAGGAACATCCAACGTCTATCTAGCGATGAAGCACGGCCTGCTGCCGATGGGCACCTCCGCCCACGAGCGCAACCAAGTCGTAACGGCCTTAGCATTTGAGGAAGCTGGCGCAGACGCCAATGATGCCGAGACCATCATCGCCTCCCAAAAGAAGGTATTGGATGAGTGGTGGGATCTTTATGGCCACGGCCTGTCCATCGCCCTGACCGACACGTTCGGCAGTCCGTTCTTTTTCCGGACGGCTCCCGAATATGTCGCCCGGGACTGGAAAGGGACCCGGCAAGATTCCGGCTCCCCCTTCTCCTACGGGGAACAAGCCATCAACTGGTACGCCAAGTACGGGGTGGATCCCCTTTCCAAGCTCACCGTATTTAGCGATCAGCTCGACGTTCAGCGGATGGTTGACTTGCATCTGGCCTTCCGTGGAAGACTCGGCCACACCTTCGGTTGGGGAACAAACCTGACCAACGATCTCGGGTTTCGGCCGATCTCGATCGTGATCAAGGCCCTCCGGGCCAACGGCCGTTCCACGGTGAAGCTAAGCGACAATCTCGCGAAAGCGATAGGTGAGCCCGAAGAAGTGGCGCGATATAAGCGGGCCGCCGGCTACACCAACACCGGATCGGAAGAGTGTGTTTCTTGATGCGTTCTTTAGTTCTTTTCAAATCGCCCCTTGCGAAACTCGCCGGGGGCTTTTCTTTTTTTAAAAGAAAAAGCGGCTGCTGTTTAGGCAACCGCCAGGTGACCGAGACCGTAACGCTTCACAGCTCGGTTGAAACTCTTTACAAACGTCTCCCCCATGATATCCGCCATCTTCTCTCGATTTTCCCGCATCCAACGGCGGGTACTGATCAGGAAGATTCGGATATCGGCGAGATCGGCTCGCTGCATCTCGGGATCGTAGAGAACCCGCGCCAGATTAACAGTTAGGCACTTGAAGCAGGAACCGCACTGGGATTCATAGAGCGGGAGCGTCGGCGCCCGCCGTTCCCAACTCCGCCGCAGAAAAGGCTTGTGGTGGGCGGCGGAAAAACAGTTGCAGACGAGCGGCAGCCAGCTTGGCCGGTGCTTCAGCAGGTCCCGGATGACATCGATCTCCTCCCGAAGCCGCCAACCAACCCGCACTGGAATCCCAAATTCTTTCAGAATTCGGTTGAAGAGCTGGAAGTTCTCGGCCTGTTCGGTAAAGTACATCTCTGGATTGCCGGACGGGCAGCCTTCGATGATGACTCGCCCCGCACCGAACTCCATTGCCACCGGAACGATCAACCCCGCCAGGAACATATCGCGGGAGCGCATCACCCGATAGCCGTGGTTGCTGGAGCTGTTGAGCAGCCGGATCGTTTGAAGATGGAAGCCCAGCGCCTGACTCTGTCGAATAGCGTAGGCCGCTTCGTGGTTTCTCTGGCCCTGATTCAACCCACCAAGATGGACGGCCAGAACGTTTTCCGGACCGTACCGCTCCTGAGTCCACCAGACATTCCACATCGAGTCCTTCCCGCCCGAGTACGCCACCGCCGCCCGGCCGGGATCAGACTTCGGCAGGACCGGCCAGCTCCAGTTACCCCGCGGCGTGCGAAAAATCGGGCGCGGACGTTTATCCGAAGCGTACATCGCCGCGATCAGATCCCGCATTCGCGGCTCGACCGGAAAATCGGTTTCGATCGTCTGCGGGAAATAGGGCGCCACCAAGTGCATCAGACTGAGATTGGAAAAGAGCATCTCCGCCAACCGGTGGCGAGGATATTCCCCCTCGATCAGGATGCGCTCCATCTTCTTTGACCCCTTGGTAACAAGTTCAAAATCTTTCAACCGAACTTGCATCAGGTCCATCGCTCACTCCTCCTTCGTTTTGGTTATCAAGAGCATTATAGGGCGGCCGGGATTTTATGCAAGCCAACAAAAAAGGGTACCGGTGGGTACCCTTGTTAGGATGTCTTTATCTTCCGAGCGTCGATCCCGCACTCCGTCAGCAGGGTGCGAAAGAGAGCGGGCTTGATCTCCGATCGCGCCACGGCGAACTGAATGGCGGCCGAGTTCTTGGAGCCGTAGAGCCAGTCGATCACCCGTTCCATCTCCTCACCGGTGAGAACGCGCTTCGGAGCCTCTTCGTTGAGAAGCCGCTGAGCGCTTAGCCAGGACACTACTTCCCGCCTTTGGTCGTATCGAGAGCGTCCAGGGCCGCCTTGACGTCGGCGTTCGTAATCCGCAGAGCTTTGCGGATCTCGGTCGCCGAAGCCGGTCGAGCAATGTGAAGCTTGCGCTTCTTCTTTCCCTTCTTCTTCACGCCCGCCTCCTTTCTTTAGCGAGTCACATCACCAGCCGGATGGCTTCCGAAACATCTTCCCGGGACGGATACCAACCGGCGGAGAGAGCGGCGCGGCCGTGGCCGGTGATCCGGTAAAAGCCGCGGGAGTTGCGCGTCCCTCTGATCCCGATCCGCTTGACCTCGATCAACCGAAGGTGAACGGCCGCCTCGACCACGCCAACCGTCACGGCCTTCTGAAGAATCTTTCCGTGCCAGCCGCCATCCTTCAGAGCTTTCAAAAGCAGTCTCACTCTCCGATCCATGGCAGACCTCCTTTTATCCTTTTGCTGCCATTCTATCACCATTTTGCGGCGAGAAAGCGGGGTGCTAGAATTCTAACCACAAAAGAGAAAGGAGGCAACCCCTGGAGGAAACCACCCATCGCGCCTATCTTCTGCTGAAAGCCGGGCTCTCCCCCGCGGCGGCCCGAGAGGAGCTTGGAGAGTTCGGTGCCTCTCCCGAAGAAGCTGCCGGCGCCGTGGCGGAAGCGGAGATAATTATCTCCGAAGGAAACGGCAATCGACATTGGGAGGAAGAAGGAGGGAATCATCTGAACGACAGCCCCGGTGGATAGGGAGAAAGAATAAGCCCGCAAAAGTTTCATTTGCGGGTTTTTTACTACGTCAAGTGTGGCGGAGGATTCGAGCTTGGTAGATGGTGGCCGTAATCTGAATTATTCCCATCGTCAAGAAAAGCACCGTAAAGGAAAGGTAGTTCACGATTAGTCCCCCCAAAATCACCGCGGCCGCGGTCACCAGGTAATACTGACCGGAGGGAAGGCTCCAGAGGTAGCTGGGCTCGTGGTCCTCGCCGGAATCGGAGTAGAGCGCCGACCAGGTCGGCACCGACAGAGCGACCGCTACTCCCAGCCCGATCTGGACCAGGAGCAGGTGCCAGGGGGCGGAAACCAGGAGGTAGGCAAAGGTGAAGAGCGCATTAACGATGTAACCGGCGATCATCAGCTTCTCCGGAGCGATCTTCTTGCCGGCGACCTTTCCCACCCAAATGGTCAGGACCCCGGTGACCGCCAGATAGGCCGCCCACGCCCAGGTAATATCAAGGACGTTGCCGCCGACCTTCTGGGAAAAAACAGCAAAGAGCGGACCGAGCATCCCCTCCCCCAGATACCAGATGTTGCTTCCCCAAAGGAGAACCTTTGTCTTGGAGCTAAGTTTGACCATCTCAATTCCATTTTAACTAAAAACCTTGCCAATTTTCCGCTAGGGGTTAAAATACATCTGGAAAACAAATAGAGGAGGAAACCGTGGCAACCTTTAAGAGACCGCTGCTTGCACTGCTGATCTCCCCGGACCAGGGGGAGCGCCGGGCCATCCTGGAGGGCCGGTTGAAGATCTCGGTCCGAGAGGGGTACCGGGACGGTTACGATCCCGGTCGGCCGGTGATGATCTGCTGCCACCTCGACCCCTGGTGCGTGATGGCCACGATCACCGCGTCCCGGCACTGCCTGCTCTCCGAGGTCACCGAGGAAGAGCGGAGCGACCACGGGTTCGCGAGCCGAGAGGACCTCCTCGCCGGAATACGGCGCTTCTACCCCGCGATGGGCTGGGACAGCGCCGTCACCGTCATTCGCTGGGACAGCGTCTGCGGCAAGCTGGTCGAAAACTGGGCTGAATTTAGGAAGAGTTCTTCCTGGGTTCTGCAGGACTCTCCCCCCGAGTCGAGTTTCTGAAACGAACAAACAGGGTTGATGAGAAATCATCAACCCTTTTCTTTTTCTCATTGAGAGACATAGTATATGATATATACTATTATAGTCGACCAATGACCTTGCCACGGCCCGGCATCCTCTTTAATATTTTGACATTTACAACTCCGGTCTTAGAATAAGAAAGAATCTAAACCTTAGAGGGAGGGAGATGTGCGCACGGTCGAAAGAACGATCCGCGTTGAGCTCTTGAATCGAACCGAGCTGTCTATGGATGAGCTGGAGCTGATCCGACGCGCTGCCGCGGTGCGCCAAAACGCCCAAGCCCCCATCTCACACTACCAAGTCGGAGCAGCGGTCTTGAGCGAATCGGGAACGATCTACATCGGCTGCAACGTGGAGAACGCGAACTTCACTTCCACAACCCATGCCGAGCAGAACGCGATCTCTTCGATGATTGCGAACGAGGGACCGGTCAAGGTCGTCGAAATGGCAATCGTCGGAGCGCCAAGAGGCCAGGAGATCAAACAACCCCCGGCATCCGCGTCTTCTTGGCGCGACTATGAAGTTAAGGATTTTTGCTTTGCCTGTGGTCACTGCCTGGGGATCACGTGGGAGAACAGCATGGTTGATCCTCGCGTCAAGCTGCTGAGGATGGATATGGAAGGAGTCATCGCCCGGACGACGATCGGCGATGCCTTCCCGATGCCGTTCGGCCCGGAGAGCTTGGGGATCGATATCAGGAAGGGGTGAGATAACTAAACCGTCTGCTAACCAACAGGCGGTTTTTCGTTACTTCCTCTCGTCTCGTTCGTAGAATTTGGTGCGATCACCTCGGAAGAACATGGGGAACTCGCCGGTGGGGCCGTTGCGGTGCTTCGCCACAAAGAGATTAATGTTTTCCTTATCCTCGGGATCTTCCCGGTAGAGGAACATCACGATATCGGCATCCTGCTCGATCGAACCGGATTCCCGCAGGTCTGAGAGCTGGGGCCGCGGCTCCCCCCGCGCCTCCACCGCCCGGGACAGCTGAGAAGTCACCAAGATCGGAATATCCAACTCCCGCGCCAGGTTCTTCAGCGCCTGGGAAATTTCCGAAACCTCTTGGACCCGATTCTCCAAGTTCCGACTCCGCGCCAACTGCAGATAGTCCACGATCAGAAGCTTAATCTTGTGCTCCATCTGGAGACGGCGGGCGCGAGTCCGCATCTCCATCACCGAGAGGGCGGGAGTATCGTCGATGAAGATCGGCGCCTCCGCCAAAACCCCCATCGCCTCTCCCAACTTTTTGAAGTCCCCCTCGTCTAGCTTGCCGGTACTAAGTTTCCAGGAGTCCAGGTCGGATTGGGCCGCCAGCATCCGATGCACTAGCTGTTCCCGAGAAGTTTCCAAAGAGATAATTCCCACCGGAATTTTGTGCTCGAGAGCGGCGTTCTGAGCCACGTTCAAGGCAAAGGAAGTTTTTCCCAGTGAAGGTCGGGCGGCCAGAATAATCATATTCGAATTCTGCAGCCCGCCGACGCGCTCGTCCAGGTTTTTGAAGCCGGTGGGTACTCCCCGGACCGCTTCCGGGTTGCGATGCAGTTCATCCAAGCGATCGAAGGCTTCCTCCAAGCTCTGCTTGATATGAGAGAAAGCAAAACGGGAACGGGCTTGGGAAACGGAAAAAAGCGAGCTCTCGGCTTTGTCGAGAAGCTCCTCCACCGATGTCCGTTCATCAAAACCGCTCTCCGCGATCCGTGAAGAAACCGCGATCAGCTCGCGCTTGACGGCGCTGTCGTGAACCAACTTGCCGTAGTGCTCGACGTGGGAAGCGGTCGGAACGGAATCGGTCAGTTCGGCCAGGTAAGAATCCCCGCCTGCATCCTCAAGCTTCTTTCGCTTCTTGAGGGCGGAACTGACCGTTACCAAATCGGCCGGTTCGCCTTTTTCGTAGAGAGAGAGAATCGCTTCAAAAATATCCCCGTGGGCATCGCGGTAGAAGTGTTCGGGACGCAGGAACTCAACCACTTTGATGATGGCGTCTTTATCGATCAGGAGTGCTCCTAAAAGGGATTTTTCAGCCTCCAAGTCTCGAGGGGGAATCTTTGGTTCAGACATGCTTCAACACTACCACTTCGGGTTCCAATGGCAAGGCCTTGGCCGAAACAGTAAGTTCGTCTTTCGGTTCGATCTGTTCTACCCCCATCTCTCCCAAAAAGACGGAAACCGGCTGAAGTTCTTTAAACGACTCGTCCATTCCTTCGACACGATAGTGCATAGGGATGATAATCCTCGGCTCCAGTTGGGCAACCACTTTGGCGGCTTCGGAAGGGCCAATGGTAAAGGTCCCTCCGACCGGAACGAACAAGACATCCAGGTCCTCAAACTCTTCCACCGTTTTTTCATCCAACGGGTGGCCGAGATCTCCCAAATGGCAGAGCGATAGTCCCTCGGCTTCAAACAGATAGACCGTGTTTTTTCCTCTCTTTGCTCCGTTCTCAGCGTCATGGAAGGAAGGAAGACCCCAAACCTTGATATCTTTGACCTCGTACTCCCCCGGGGCGCCAATGACAAACGGTTCTCCGGTGACGGCCTCGAGATAGCGATGATCAAAATGGTCGTGAGAGGACAAGACCAAATCGGCTGGAATCTTAGGAAAAGGAAGGCCAACTTTCTGGGGATCAAAGGGGTCCGTCACAATCGTGACCGAACCGGTGGAGATCTTAAAGCTGGAGTGACCTAAGTAGGAGATCTTCATTTTTATTTCTATAAAAATGTTAGCGATCTTCGATCGCGTCCATCATGAGTTAATATAAACTAACTCAGTCGCAACTGCAATGGATAATTCCAAGAAAATTAACGTTTCTGCCATCATTCCGGTGTTTGATGAGGAAAGAACCGTCGCGGGGGTGATCGGGGCGCTCCTGGCGAGCCCGCTGATCGGGGAGGTGATCGTGGTCAACGACGGGTCGACCGATTCCAGTCCCAAAATAATCCGAAGTTTTAAGCCAGGGATTAAATTCATCGATATTCACAAAAACCGGGGTAAGGGCTTCGCCCTAGCAAAGGGAGTCCGCAGAGCACAGGGCGAAATCGTTACCTTCTGGGATGCCGATAATTTCAACATGGGCCAAAAGCACATCCGTTCTCTACTAGAACCGATCCTTACGAAACAGACCCGAATCGTTTTGGGATATCGGGTCTGGAAAAAAGACAAGGTTGCCCCGGCCCAAGATCTCACCGGCCAGCGCGCTTATTACCGTAAGGACTTATTGCCGCATCTCAAGGAAATTTCCCGAAGCCGCTTCGGCGTCGAGGTCTACCTGAACGACGTCTTCCGGAACCAGAAGACCACTCGGATACCCTGGACAGACCTAAAAACCCTCCAAAAGTACCAGAAGTACAGTACCGGGAAAGCAGTGCAGGAATACGTTAAGGAAGGGGTAGAGATAGCGCAGACCCTCGCTCGCCGCCGTGCCATCAATTTCAAGGACGATTGGGAGAGGGTCAGGAAAATCTCCCGAATCAAAGACCTGGAAGAGCTGAGAAAGTGGGTCGGCAAGATCGAAAACCCCCAGATCCGCAAGATCCTAGAGGACTACGTCCTTCGCTATCTTCCCAAAAGAAAAGGGCCGGATTCCGGTTAAGGATCCGACCCGTCCTGATCAATCATTTCTTCCAGTTCTCGCCGCTGCGCCCCGATCTCACTGAGACGCCGCATGATTCTCTTCAGCCGCCGCTCATTATTCCTCAAGCGGTGGGTTATCCAGAAGATTCTGATAGCGCACGGCCAGAGAACAACCAGGAAAAAGGACTCGTAGCGGTACAGCTCGACGAAGGTCTCATTCCCGATCGCCAACTTGAAGAGCAGCAATCCGACAAGAAGATAGGCCAGCGGACTCACCACCAACCAGGTGACCATCTAGCCATCCCCCTGCCCCTCGAAGACCTCTCCCCAGACGTCTACGCCGGAGGATTCGTCGATCTCGCCGGGGCTGTAGCGGGCGGAGAGCCGAAAGGAACCCGGCCAATCACTCCCACTCAAACAGGTCTTATCGACCGGTGAGCTGGCCTCAACATCACGGGCGGAGAGCCGCAGAGAAACACGCTCGCCGCAAACCGCACAACGGGAAGAAACGAAAAACGACCCACCCTCCAAAGGCGTGATTTTGAGACCACCTAAGTCCCGGGAGTTAATGATCTCTCCCATCTCCATCTCCTTTCTGTTCCCCACTCTCGGCCCATTCTTGCAGCCCCCCTATCTGGCGCTGCATCATTCCCCGGAAGAAGTACACTCTCCAAAAGAACCGGAGGGCGAACGGCCAAAAGGCAACCAGCAGGGACATCTCACCCGGGAACGAGGCCGTTAGAGTGAAATCACCGACCGCCCAGTTGACCAGCAAGAGCCCGATCAGAACATAAACCAGTAGTCCGATCAGAATTGCCCAAATCATCACTCCCTCCTTAAACCAGAATAGTTCTCATTCTACCACTGACCTATAGGATAGTAAAACAATCCGAAAACTGGTATCATCTTCCTGTGAATATGAAACCGCAGACTCTAAAAGGTTTTCGCGACATAGCTCCGGAGGAAGCCCTCAAACGAGGGCGGGTCCTCTCTTTGCTCAAAAGCGTTTTTAAGTCTTACGGTTTCGTCCCTCTGGAAACTCCGACGCTGGAGTACGCGGAGCTACTGGAGGGAAAGTACGGAACGGAGGGCGAAAAACTGCTCTACAGTTTCAAGGACCGCGGGGGACGGGACGCCGCCCTGCGATATGACCTGACCGTACCGCTGGCCCGTTACATCGCCGAGAACAAGGGAAAAATCGTCTTCCCTTTCAAGCGCTATCAGATCGGCAGCTGCTTTCGGGCGGAGAAGCCCCAGGCTGGCCGTTATCGGGAATTCACTCAGATCGATGTCGACACTGTGGGGGTAGATTCGGCCCTGGCGGACGCCGAGATCCTAGCGGTCCTGGCCACCTCTCTCCAGTTACTGGGAGTTCCGAAATTTGAGATTAGGATCAACGATCGGACAGTTTTTCAAGATCTTTCTCCGGCGTCAATTCGCATCCTGGACAAGATGGACAAAATCGGCCGCACCGCGGTGGGAGAGGAGCTGAAAAAAGCCGGGTTCGGCCAAGGAGTACTAAAGAAAATCGAAAAACAACAGCCGACTCCCCGGCTCAAGGAAATCTTTTCTGTCCTGGAATCATTCGGAATTGACAAAAAATTCTACCGTTTCGATCCGTTTCTCGCCCGCGGCTTGGATTACTACACTGGAATGATCTACGAGATTACGGTTCCGGGAGCGTCCGGCTCTCTCTCGGGCGGGGGAAGATATGACAATCTTATTGGCATCTTCTCCGGGGAAAAAATTCCGGCGGTGGGTGGGTCATTCGGCCTGGACCGGCTCACCGAATTCGTTCCGGCGGAAACCTTGCAGGAGATCCCTTTCAAACCCCGGGTGCTTGTGACCGTTTTTTCTCCGGAGATTCTCTCCGATTCTATTGCTCTCTTTGACCGGATCCAGGGGGAGGGAATTGAGAGCGAGATCTATCTTGATCCCACGGCGAAGCTGGAAAAACAGCTCAAATACGCCGACCGCAAGGAAATTCCCTACGCTGTAATTATCGGGCCACAAGAGTTAAAAAACAAGAAAGTCATCCTCAGAGACCTCCGCAACCGCACCCAGCAGAGTGTTGGCATTGAGCTACTCTCCAAAGCAATATCGGGATAAGCGATGGCTGACATAAATAAAACCCGCATCCCCGCCTACCTTGCTCTTATGGCAACCGTCCTGATCTGGGGCGCCGCCGGGCCGGTGATCAAGTTCACGCTCGGAGGGATCCCGGTGCTGCCGTTTCTCACCTACCGGTTCGCCCTGTCCTCTCTGCTGGCGCTGGCGCTGATCCCTTTCGGAGGACTCCGGTTACCGAAGAACAAAAAAGCCCTGGGGCTGGCAATCCTCTACGGGTTCCTGACCTCCACTGTCGCCCTCGGCCTACTCTTCCTGGGCCTGGAAAAAACCACGGTTTTGGATATGACGCTGATGGCCGTGATCGGGCCGCTTTTGATCGTGGCGGCCGGGGAGCTGTTCTTCCAGGAACGAGTCAGCCGGCACGAAAAAATTGGGATTGGCATCGCCCTCGCCGGAACCATTCTCACGATCCTGGAACCTCTCTTGAAGAACGGGGCCGCCATCGGCCAGTTGCAGGGAAACGCCCTGATCGTCCTCTCTCTTCTGGCGGGAACCGCCTCGGCGGTGCTGGTTAAAGATTTGATGAAAGCAGGATTTTCCGCCGTCTCACTGGCCAATCTGTCGTTCATCATTGGCTTTTTCACGATTCTGCCGCTCACCGTCCTCGCCGGCGACCTCCCCCAACTTGTTTCGACGATCGAAAATCTCTCTCTCCCCTACCATGCCGGAGTTATTTTCATGGCTCTTCTCTCCGGTAATTTGGCTTACGCCCTTTGGGCCCACGCCCACCGCACCGTCGAAATCGGTGAGGCGGCGATTTTCTCCTATCTCTATCCGATTTTTGCCGCTCCCTTGGCCGTTTTCTGGCTCAAAGAAAAGATCACTCTGCCGTTTGCGATCGGTGCCGGGGTGATCGCCCTGGGAGTCTTTATTGCGGAAACCAAAAGACGCCAAAGATCCGTGTTAAAATCGAGCGTCAGCGAGATTTCTAGCGACAAGTTACAATGAAAAAAGAATTGCACCCCCAATATTACCCAGAGGCCAAGGTTATCTGTACCACCTGCGGAAATACCTTCACCGTCGGCTCGACTCAACCGGAGCTGAAGGTTGAAGTGTGCTCCAATTGCCACCCCTTTTACACCGGCAAAGAAGTCCTGATGGATACCCAAGGACGGGTAGAGAAATTCGAGAAGAAGCGAGCGGCCGGAGAAGTCGGCCGCAAAGAAAAAGAAGCCAAGAGAGCGGCGGCCGAACCGGCCGAAGGGCAAAAGCGGCCGTTATCATTGAAAGATCTACTTGAGCAGAGTTAAACTCATTCCGTGAATCAAATTAACGAAGTTAAATTTGCTAGGTCGCCGAAGGCGGCTGTCCAAACTGCAATTCTAGAAATTCGCGCCGGTACCGGTGGGGATGAGGCTAGTCTCTTCGCCGCCGATCTGTATCGAATGTACACCCGTTTTTCCCAACGGCAGGGCTGGGTTGTTCGAGAACTAAGCCCCAACTTCGCCGAAATCATTGGTGAGGGGGCGTACCACACGCTCCGAAACGAATCCGGCGTTCATAGAGTACAAAGAATACCCAAAACTGAGAGGGCCGGGCGAATCCACACCTCGACCGCCACCATCGCCGTTCTTCCCAAAGTTTCCTCCAAGGAAGTGGAGATAAGTCCCAGCGACATCAAAATCGACACCTTCCGCGCCTCCGGCCACGGCGGCCAGAATGTCCAAAAAGTTGAAACAGCCGTCCGCGTCACTCACCTTCCCACCGGAGTGTCAGTCGCTTGTCAGGACGAACGTTCCCAAGCCCAAAACCGGGAAAAGGCTCTAGAGGTTCTGCGCTCAAAGATCTATCAAATGATGCAGGAACAACAAAAATCGAGCGTCGATCAACTCCGCCGAGAACAGGTCGGTAGTGCCGAGAGGTCCGAAAAAATCCGGACCTGGAACTTTCCGCAGGACCGGATCACCGATCACCGCTTTGGCATCACGGTTGGCAACATTGAAACCGTACTGGACGGGAATCTCGAGCCCCTATTCAAAAAGATTTCCGGAAAATTACTTCAACAGGTCTAACGCTTTAACAAGCTGGGGGTCGCGACCGGCTTCAATATCGGCATCGGTTAGTGCCACCACGTAGTCCGGTTCCAAACCCTTTTCGTGGATCCACTTTCCGGAAGGAGTGAGCCATTTGGCGATGGATAGATGGAGTCCGGAACCGTCATCAAAATCAACCGCATCCTGCACGGTTCCCTTGCCAAAACTCTTCTCCCCCACCAGGGTGGCATCGGCTCGTTCCTCCAACGCCGCCGCCAGAATCTCAGAGGCGGAGGCGGAACCCTCGTCGATCAGTATCACCACCGGGGTTCCGGCAAAGGCGTGATCGCCTTTTGTCGGCTGGACCGAAAGAGTGGACCGTCCTCCGTTCGTGTCCTCCTGAATCACCACCGTTCCGCTCGTCAAAAACTCGGAAGACAGATAGACCGAACCTGACAGGTACCCCCCGGGATTGCTGCGCAGGTCCAGAACGATGCCACGCGCGTTCTTGGTTTTTGCTACCGCCTCGTCCCACTCACCGTTGGTGCTCTCCCCAAAGCGGGAAACCTTGAGGTAGAAGATCCCGTTCCCCTTGTCCTCCCAGGTGACACTCTTGACCGTGATCTGGGCGCGGGTTATCGAAACCTTGAAGGAGGAAGCGGAACCGCGCTGGAGCGTCAGACCCACCACCGTCCCCGCCTTCCCGCGGATTTTGTTGACGGCTTCCGTGACCGAGAGGCCAATCGTTGATGATCCGTCAATCTCGAGGATTTTGTCTCCCGCCCGGATCCCCTGTGCTTCCGCCGGAGAGCCACTGAGAGGAGCCACAATAATCAGCTGGTCATTGCGGATTCCCAACTCCGCCCCGACTCCTTCGTAAACCCCTTCCAAACTGTCGTTGAACGCGGTGTTTTCGGTCGGATCAAGAAAGGAGGTGTAGGGGTCGCCGAGAGCCTTAACCAGACCGGAGATCGCCCCGTAGAGCAACTTGGTCCCCTCGACCGGGCGAAAGAGGTAATCCGCGTTGATCCTTTCCAGGACATCCCAGAGCGGGGAGAAGTCAATGGAACCGCTGGTGATGCGTTTGTTCTCAATACTGAGAGAGGGAGGATTAAGCTCGAGATTGAATTGGTAACCGGCGAACCCCAACTGCCAGCCGCCCAGAAAAACCGCCAGCAGAATCAGAATAAAAGCAAAATTTTTGCGAAGGAATAGTTTCACAACTTTTCAAGGATACCTCAAATGGGAGTGCGCCGTCACCTAGGCCACGATGCGGTACGGCAGAAGCCCCAGGTTCCGGCCGCGTTTGATTTCCTTAGCGATCGCGCGCTGGTGGCGGGCGCAGAGCCCGGAACGGGTCCGGGGGCGGATCTTGCCCCGCTTGGTCAGGAAACGGATCAGCATATCATCCTGCCGGTAGTCCGGTTCCATCTTCTTTTCACAGAAATAGCAGCGGGAACGGACCCGCGAGCGCGCCGCCAGGGTCCGGCGCGTCCGGGCCTCATCCTGAACGGTCTTCTTAAAACGGGATTTCATCTTCGCTTACCTCCTCACTACCGGCACCCTTGGCTGGCTCCTTCGCTTTTTCCGATTTTTCCTCATCGGGGAGTTGGATCTCCTCTTCTTTAGGAGCGGGTTGTTCCGGCGCTGTTACGCTCTCTCCCGTTGGCGCTCCCTTCGAATCCAAGAGCACCATATCCTCCATCACGATTTCGGTCCGCTGGCGAGTAACTCCGTCCTTGCCCTCCCAACTGCGGGTTTGCAATCGCCCCTCGGCGTAAACCTTCCGGCCTTTTTTGAGAAACTGGCTGCAGAGTTCGGCGAGCTTTCCCCAGGCCACCAAATTGTGAAACTCGACCTCTTCTTTCTTTTCTCCCTCCTTGGAGGTCCAACTCCGATTGGTGGCCAATCCAAAAGAGGTAACCGCTTTGCCGTCCGGGGTGTAGCGCATTTCCGGATCCCGAGTCAGGTTGCCGATTAAGATGACTTTGTTTACTGATCTTGACATTTTGTTTCTTAAAAATGCTAGCTCTGTTTTCCCAGAGCGTCCATTTTATCCTTTACCGCACCCCCTTTGATGATCAACACGCGAACAATACCCTCCTCCCGCTCCAACTGCCGCCGCAGGTCCCGCACCTTGTCCGGGCTGAGTTCCAACTGGAAACGGCCGAAACTGGCTTGGCCGATTCCTTTGATAGGGTAGGCTAAGCTTTTCATCCCCAGGCTTTCGGTCTGAGTGGTCTTTCCTCCTAGCTTCTGGACCGACTCCTCAATATCCCCAATCGTCTTCTTCGACCTATCCGGGGTGAGATCAGGCTTCAACGCGATCGTTAACTCATATTTCATTTTTGTTTCTTAAAAAATGGTAGGTCGTTTCTTCGGCCGTCCATGCTTTAGAAATCTTATCACAACTTTTTCACGATTGGACCCTTTTCCGTATCTTCAACTGTGAAGCCGGCTTGCTCAATCCTTATCCGCAGATCATCGGCCGCGGTCCAGTTGTCCTCCCGCCTCTCGCGCTCCCGCTCGCGGACCAATTCCAGCACTTCCTCCGGAACTTCAACCTCTTCCACTTCAGCGAGCTGTAAACCGAAAACCAGATCCATTTGCAGCAGGGTTTTCATCCGGGCCGCCGTCGGCATTCGCTGGTCTCGGACCAGCTTCCACATCAGCGCCAGAGCCTCCGGGAGGTTGAGATCGTCGCTGATCAGTTCCTCAAACTTGTTTTCGTATTCCGCGCACCCCACCTGCCCCGGCGCATCCCAATTGGAAACTTCGTCGTAAAGTTTCTCGAGGGCAATCGCCGCCGCCTCCAATCCCGCCCAGGTAAAATTGAGCTCCCCTCGATAATGGGCCGTCAGGCAAAGATAGCGGAAGGCCAACGGGTCAAACTCCTTTTGGACTAGCGTATCGAATTCGATATAGTTTCCGACAGACTTGCTCATCTTTTTCCCCTCAACCAAGAGCGTTCCAACGTGCACCCAAAAATCAGCGAGCTTCTTACCGGTCGCCGCTTCTGACTGAGCAATCTCGTTCTCGTGATGAGGAAATTTGAGATCCATCCCCCCACCGTGGATGTCCAGGGTATCACCGAGGTGGATCCGGCTCATCACGGAGCATTCGATGTGCCAGCCCGGCCGACCCTTCCCCCAGGGAGAATCCCAAACCGCCTCGGCCTCTTCCTCCCCTTCTTCGGCTCTCTTCCAGAGCGAGAAATCGGCCACCTCCTCCCGCTCGTACTTGTCAGCCGCCACCCGAGTACCGGTCTTAGCTTCGGCCAGCTTCCGGCCGGACAACTTGCCGTAATCTTTGAACTTGGAAACGTCGTAGTAGACCGAACCCTCCTTTTCGTAGGCGTACTCCTTCTTCACCAGGGTCTCGATCATCTGAATGATTTCCCGGATGTGCTCGGTCACCCGCGGAAACGCGGCCGGGGATTCGATGTTAAGTTTTTCCAGGTCCAGATAGAAGTGTTCGATGTAGCGGTCGGCCAATTCTTTGATTGAAATTTTTTGCTTCCGGGCTTCTTCGATCATCGAATCGTGAACGTCGGTCAGATTCAGGACGTGCTCGACCGTATAACCGTTGTACTCCAGGACTCGTTTCAGAAAATCGAAGTTGGTATAGGTACGGGCATGGCCCAGATGGGAGGGGCCGTAGACGGTCGGGCCGCAGGTGTACATCGTCACCCGATTGGGATTTTGGGGCTTAAATTCTTCTTTTTTGCGGGTCAAGGAGTTATACAGTTTCAGATTTTCCTTCATACACTAAATACTAGCAATTCTTAAATTAGCTTCAGGCGACATCTATCCTATTTTCGGGCAAAACGAGAAAACAGGGCTTTTTTCGTAGGGAAAAGGCCTATAACGTGTTAAAATAAACTAACCATTTAAGAAAGGAGGATAGAGAGATGGGCAATCGTAAAACGCCCACGGCGGCAGACTTCCTGACGATCGAGGAGCTTAGTCCGGAACTGGTTCGAAAGCTCGGCTACCTCCCCCAGTGCACGTACGGTGACCTGACCATCAACGGTCATCTCGTGAACGAAAACTGCGGCCGGGAGGCCAGCTGGTCGATCAACGGCGATCACTACTGTGTGACTCACAAAATGGTAATTGTGGATCTGTGGGAAGTGATGATTGCCGATTGGATCAAGCGGCCAAAGCCGGCGCAGGACCCCGACCTGGAACTCCTGGAGCTCATTCGAGACGAGCTCAAGCCTCCGGTAATCGAGGTCTACCCGAGCGTGAACGTGGGGAAGGTTGTCAAGGATCTTTCGCTCCCCGAAACACCAGCCGGCCGCAGCTTAGCCGCTTGGTACCTGTGGGAGATGGGGATCTTTGACATCCACGAGAGGGCCGGGTTTTTCAACGAGCAGTCGTGAGCCACCCACGACTGCTAATTTTTTTAGAGCACCAAAACGGAGGCAATCGCAAGGTAGATCAGGACGCTCAAAGTATCCTGCACAATGGTGACCAAGGGATCAACCCCCACGGCGGGATCTTTACCCAACTTGTGAAACGCATAAGTGAAGAAAAGAGCAATGCCGGTGGAAATCGTGATCCCGATAAACATCGCTAACCCGACCGTTTCCGACACTGCTAAAGAGCCAAACATCAGCAGAGAGAAAAGAAATATTAATCCTCCTAAAATCGCCCCTAAAAGCAAACCGACCGACATCTCTTTGATGACATAACGTCCAAGAGATACTTTTTCCAGCGCCAAACCCCGCACGAAAAGCGTTACCGTTTGGGTCCCGACGGCGTCGTTCATGTAGGCAATTACCGGAATAAAGAAAGCCAGGGCAATCACTTGATCGAGAAGCGGTTCAAACCGGCTCACGATCACGGTCGTCAACATTCCGCCCACCAACCCGATTAAAAGCCAAGGAATCCGCAAACGGAATAGTGTCAAAGCCCGGGCTTTAAAGATATCAACCACTTTTTCATCCTTAAGAATTCCCGCTCTCGTCAGAAGCTTTTCAGTGTGAGACTCGTGAAGAATATTCAATAATTCCTCAGCATCAACGGTACCCAGAAATTTTCCGGTTTCGGTTTGGGTAACCGGAATGGAATCTAAATCATGCCGGATTGCCAAAATCGCAACTTTCTCCTCGTGGGTGTGTGAACCCACAGAGGGATAGTCTTTATTAAAAATTTCAGAAATCTTATTTGTGTCTGGGGACTCTAGCAAATTTCGGGTGGAAAGAACCCCCAAGTACTTCCGTTCCTGATCGTTATTTACGACAAAAATGTGATGGGAGGATTCCCATTTTTCCGCCCGCACTCTCCGCAAAACATTACCAACGGTTTGATGGGGGTAAGCTACCGGGACCCTCGTAATAATGTGGTCAAGCGCCGTATCTTTTATCTCTTCCATCAAAAATCCTGGCGACCCTCAAGCGCCTTAGTACTGTCCTCGCTTCGCTCGGTTGGACTAAATCTTTCTGGCATTTTAGAAGTCCTGCCTACCTTCAAGAGCTTTAGTTAAAGTCAGCGCATCGGCGTACTCCAAATCCCCACCGGTCGGGATCCCGCTCGCAAGACGAGTGATCCTGATTTGACCGGTGTTCGGCTGCTGGCCAATGACCTTCTTGAGATACATCGCAGTGGCTTCTCCCTCCAGCGAAGGGTTGAGAGCCAAAATCATTTCTTTAATCGGTTCAGTTTTCAGTCGGTTCATCAATTCATCTATTTTCAGATTTTCCGGACCGACGTGCTCCAACGGAGAAATCACCCCGTGGAGAACGTGATAGACCCCGGGATATTTGCCGGTCTTTTCAAAAGAAATCAGATCCAACGGATCTTCAACGACGCAGATCGTGGCCGGATCGCGCCTCTCATCGGCGCAAACTAAGCAGAGTACTGGTTCGGAGACGCTCGCTTCGCCGACATTGGACGGCTCGCCTTCGGCGAACCTAGCAACGTGTGCCTCGCACACGTTGTAACAACGGGAGCACAACTGGGTTTCTTTTCCCACCGCCAGGACCGAGTTTCCGAGCGCTTGCCGCTCGCTCTCCGGAACCCGGAGCAAATAGAATCCCAACCGGGCGGCCGATTTTGGTCCGATTCCGGGCAGGCGCTCCAGCGCTTCGATCAAGTTCTCAATCGCCTTCGGTAGTCTCATGCGGTTCTTAGCGTTTCTTCTCCATTTCTTTCAACTCCACCTTTATCTTTATCCCCTTACCGTAGACCTCCTGAACGGCGGTCTCCAGAATTTTCCGGTTTCGCGGGTCATCCAGCCGCTCCTTGTGGAAGGGGTAGAAGGCACTGATCGTCAGGTTTTTTCCTCGGAGTTCGCCGGTGGCGGAACGCAGGAATGCCTCCACCGAATGGTTAAGAGGCTTAACCGCCATCATCAGCGCCGACCACTGATCATCCGGTTTACTGATTTCAGCCCGAGGCTGATCCGTCTTGGGCGGAAATTGGTTAATTGGTTGATTAGTTTCCTGGATCTCCGATTCTTTTTTACCCCCGTTACTGTCTTTACTGGCGTCACTGACTTTATTCTCGTTACTTGCCACTTCCACTACCGCCACTTCCAGCGGTAGGCTAGGAATTACCGCCTGAGAAAGATAATCGTAAGCTTGGGTAAATTTATTAATCATTTCTTCCAATTTTTCCTCGCTGATTTCCTGAGCCTGCCGAGACATCACTTTGTATTGTTCGGCCGGTACTTCCACCAACTCATCCCCCACTCCGACTTTAATTAGCAACAGATCCCGCAAGTATTCCAAGATCTTTTCCCCCAAATCATCCATCGCTATCCCTTGAGAAGAGAGATCGTTGACGAAAACCAATGCCGGTGCGACCTGGCCGGCAATGAGATTATCGAAGAAACCTCCCAGATCCGCCAGCTTGGAGAAACCGACCAGGTCTTCGATCTTGGCGCCGCCGATCAAAACCTGCTCCAACAGAGTTTCGGCGTCGCGAAAACCGCCTCCCGCCGCTTTGGCGATCTGTTCCAGGTTCTCGTCGCTGATCTTCGCCTTCTCTCTCTTCACGATCTCCTTGAGCTTCTCCACGATCAACGCGACCGGAGCCCGTTCAAAAGTAAACCGCTGGCAACGGGAGCGGATCGTCTCCAAAAGCCGGTGGGGTTCGGTCGTGGCAAGGATGAAGATGGCGTGCGCCGGCGGCTCTTCCAGAGTCTTGAGCAGGGCATTGGAGGCATCCGCCGTCAACATGTGGGCTTCGTCAATGATATAGACCTTATACCGGCCGACGGAAGGGGCGAGCCGAATCTTCTCCCGGAGAGAGCGAATATCCTCGATCCCCCGGTTTGAGGCGGCGTCGATCTCGATCAGGTCCAGGTAGCGGCCGTCCTCGATCTGCTTGCAGACTCGGCAAACTCCGTCCGGTTCACCAGCTTTGGAGTGCTCGCAGTTGATGGCCTTGGCGAGAATGCGGGCGGTCGTGGTCTTGCCGGTCCCCCGCGGTCCGGCAAAGAGATAGGCGTGGGCGGTCTTGCCGTCTTTGACCTGGCTTTGGAGGGTGTTCTTGACAGGATCAAGCCCAACCAATTCGGAAAACTTTTGGGGACGGTAGGTACGATAAAGCATCAATTGATATTAGGATACAACGATACAAGGATACAAGGATACAAAGACACAAGTAACAAAGTAAAAAATTGGTTTGTAATAGTATATTAATTAAATTAGTATACTATGTGAGACTTCTACTCCTTTTCATCCAATCCAGAACTCGGGGGATCGCCTCTTCGATCGATTGCTTGATCAATTTGAGTTCCGGGGAAGTGGGCTTTTCGACCACAAATTGATTGGCCGTCTTCCCAGCCGGCGGCTTGCCGACCCCGATCCGCAACCGCCAAAACTCCTGGGTCCCAAGCTCGTCAATGATGCTCTGCACCCCCTTGTGGCCGGCAGAAGAACGATTGAATTGGAGCTTCCACTGCCCCGGTTCGAGGTCCAGGTCGTCGTGAACAACAAGCAAATTGCTAATTGGTAATTGATAATTGTTAATTAACTCTTTGACTTCCTTCCCAGATTCGTTCATAAAAATCGAGGTTTTGTGGAGCTTTAACTGTTTACTGTCAACTGTTGACTGTTCACCAATCGTGTCAACGACTAGTTGACCTACATTATGGCGGGTTTTTTGGTAGCGAGAACCAGGATTTCCAAGACCGACGATGAGTTTCATATCTTTTTTACTATACCCTAACCCCTAGCCCCTAAAATAAAAGAGAGCGCGGGGGAAGTCGCGCTCGGAAAGTCTAGCTAGAATAAACCTGGCCCTTCTTCGGCAGACCATAGATAGCCTCGAGGACCTTCGCAGCCTTTTCGCCTTGGGTGCGCTTCGTCTGAAGGTACTCTAGCAAACTCTCCATCTGGTTTTGGACCCCGATATCGAGCTTACGCCGCGCACTCTTTTCGGCTTTTTCAAAGACACTAAGCCGCCAAGTCGTATAGATGTGCCACACGCCCGAGGTCCCCATCGCGGGCCGCGCGATTCCCAGGGCCACGTCGTCCAGCACCAGAAAATCGGTTAGGACCTTGGCGTCCCAACCGTTGATCAGCACCCGGCGGAGCCGCGAGTAGTAGAGC
The DNA here is from genome assembly GCA_035291485.1 of Patescibacteria group bacterium. GTDB lineage: Bacteria > Patescibacteriota > WWE3 > 9FT-COMBO-53-11 > 9FT-COMBO-53-11 > 9FT-COMBO-53-11. The sequence continues at coordinate 22,380 of DATDSA010000013.1, forward strand.
TCCGAATTAATGAGCCGGCCGGCGGCATTGACCAGGGCGATCTTGTCGTCATCCGACATTCGCTCCACGTAGCAATCATCCGTGCTCACAAACTCACCTCTCCCTGCAACCGCTCTTCCCCAGAGCTTTGTGGCTCAATCGTTATCCGGTGAGAACGGATTCCGGACAACCACGCTAGCCAACAGTGCAGGTTGATTGAATTATATCGCGCAACTACGGGATTTCAAGGAAAAAAGAAAAGGAGCGCGGGGGAAGTCGCGCTCGGTAGAACTATCCTAGGTACGAACTCTTCTCGGCCTCTCTCAAGATCAAGACCACGATGTTCGGGGTACGCCCCCACGGACAAAACGCGTGGTCGAGGAGGTAGTGGAACAACTTCTTACCTCCTTTTGTCATCTTAGCGTCCATCCTAATCTGTGTCTTCCGATAGGCCTCGGTGAAGACCCAACTGCGCCTATTAGTCAACCGGGTAGCAGCGTCGCCATCTCCGAGCAGAATCCTCGCCACCAAAACGACGTTATCCATTGTTAGGAAATCGGCGAGGATCTTAGGGTCGGGATCTTTCAAAAGGATCCGGCGAAGCCGAGCTTCGTACGGGTCTGAACGAAGAAGATCTCCTACAGCATCCATGAGCAGCTCTCCATGTCCCAATAGAACAGACTTTTTCATCTTATCCTCCGTCACCTTGTTCTTCCCCAAGGCATCGGCTCATCTTGTCGTCCCGATTTTGGATTTGGGGCAACCACCCTAGCCAACAAGGAGGACTTGCAATAATTATACTATAGGATTACAGATTTAGGAAGTTAATCCTCATGGACACCAAGAATATGTTTAGCACCGTGAACCACTAGCGCGTTGATCTGTTCTTCCAAGGTAACGCCGTTTTTCTTAGCCAGTTTGCGGGCTTCGGATTTGCAGATCAGGATCTCGCCCAGGAGCATCCCGTCCTTCGTCTTATCGTAATAGGGAAAAGAAAGCACGGCCGGCGTGTAGGACTTGCCCCGCATCTCTTGGTTTATTTTTTGGATTTTTTTAGGAGAAACAAAGGAAACAGTAATTTTAACCTCCATAATTAATTGTTATAGTATATATCATATACTATTACGCAAGCACGACGGGCGGAATGGATTAGACACCGAGGACTTCTCCTACGATCCGGCTCACAACCGACCCGTCGGCCTGGCCCTGGACCTTGGGCATCAGTAGTCCCATCACCTTGCCCATATCGGTGATCCCGGCCGCACCGGATTCCTGAACCGCCACCCGCGCCAACTCCCGGATCTGGTCCTCACCCATCTGCGCAGGAAGATATCCTCGGATCATCTCTAGCTCGTTCCGCTCCTTGCCGACCAGGTCATCCCGTCCACCCTTTTGATAAGCGTCGATCGACTCCACCCGCTGTTTCGCCTGCTTCTGCAGGACCGCCACCAGCTCCTCATCAGTCAGGACCGCGTCCTTGCCCTTAGCGATCTCAGCGTTGTGGATCTCCGCAAGGAGGTAGCGCATCGAGAGCGCCTTGGCGGTGTCGCCGGTTTTAAGCGCCTCGGTGAGGTCCGCTTTCATCTGGTCTAGCATTCCCATCATTCCGTCTCCTCCTTCTCATGCTCAATCATCTTTTGTTTTTGCGAGCGCTTGCGCTTCTTGATCTCGGACGGCTTCTCATAGAATTCGCGGCGGCGCATCTCCAGCATAATCCCCTCTTTCAAAACTTCGCGATTAAAACGCCGTAGCGCCTCCTCCAACGATTCCCCCGGTTTTAGTGTGACTTTAGCCATGACAGTTTCAGGTTTCAAGTTTCAGGTAACAAGTTGGACGAGTGCCCCATGTTACTTGTTACGTGTCCCTTGTTACTTAACAAACACCTCCTTTATACGTGCCGAACTTCCGTCGGCGACTTCCAACCTCCAATTAGATGAATGTGCAGGTGATCCACGGTCTGCCCGGCCCCGGGACCGGCGTTGGTGACCAGCTTGTATCCGTCCAGAACCCCGGCCTCCTCCGCCAGCTGGCGCGAGAGGGCGAACACCCGTCCTAGGACATCAGCCCGCCGCTCCAGGTCCCCACCCTGGATCTCCAGGTGTTCCTTCGGAACGATCAGCAGGTGGACGGGGGCCGAGGGATGAATATCCTTGAAAACGGCGAAGACCTCGTCCTCATACACAAACTCCGCCGGAACCTCCTTGCGGACAATTTTGCAAAAAATGCAATCCAAATCTTTTTTCATTGTTTCCTCGCTCTTTTTAAGCATACTTCTCCTTTATTTTATCAGCCAGCTTCCCCACCGGCACCACCTCGGCCTTTCCATCCGCGCGGCTTGAGACTTCCACCCCGCCTGCTTCCAGACTCTTCTTGGAAACGAGGACCCGCACCGGCACGCCGATCAGATCGGCGTCGTGCAGCTTAACCCCGGCCGGTTCGCTGCGGTCGTCGTAGAGGGTTTCCAAACCGGATTTTTCCATCGCCTCGTAGAGCGTTTCGGCGACGCCCTCTCCCCCGTCCAACGAAACGAGGTGCACATCGAAGGGAGTGAGCTCCTTCGGCCAGATGATGCCGCGCTCGTCGTGGCCGGCCTTGCTCTCGATCGCCGCCGCCATGATCCGCGCCAGACCTATCCCGTAGCAGCCCATCACCAGCGGGTGGCGGGAGCCGTCGGCGCCCACGAAGAAGGCTTTCATCTTTTCGGAATAGACCGTTCCGAGCTTGAAGACGTGAGCCATCTCGATCGCTGCGGTGGTGAAAATAGTCTGACCGCAATTTGGACAACTTTTTAGTTCACCTGACTTTTGCAAATTGGAAGCAAAGTCGCAGTGTTCGCAGTAAACGGCCTTATCCTCTCCCGCTTCCGCCGGCAACATGAACTCGTGCGATTCGGAACCACCGATCGTTCCCGAGTGCGCCGAAACGACCAAGACCTTGAGCCCGCAGCGGAAGAAGATCCGCTCGTAGGCCTTGAGAACTTCCAAGTAGTAGCGATCGAGGTCTTCTTCATCAGCGTGGAACGAATAGAGGTCCTTCATCAGAAACTCGCGAGTTCGCAGGACTCCCCCGGTCGGCCGCATCTCGTTGCGGAATTTGTTCTGGATCTGGAAAACCGCTAACGGCAAGTCCTTGTAGGAGGAGATGAAACGGCGGGCCAGGTCGGTCACGATCTCTTCGTGGGTGGGACCCAGCGCCAGCTCGCGGTCGCGTCGGTCCTTGAATTTGAAGAGAGGCGGGTCGATCTCCCCCGGCCCTTCCCAGCGCCCGGACTCCAGCCACTGCTCCTTTTTCTGGAGGGTAGGCATCAGGATCTCCTGTCCGCCGATCCCCTCCATCTCCTCCCGGATCACCTCTTCGATTTTACGCATCACCCGCCAACCCAAGGGCAAAAAAGTGTAGACGCCAGCCATCAGCGGATCGACGTAGCCAGCCTTCAACAAAAGCCGATGGGAAAGCGCCTCCGCTTCCTTCGGAACCTCCCGCAGGCTTCTCCCGATAAACTTTGAGTATCTCATCAGAAAAAGGTTACCATAATGGGGTGGTAAATAAGAAAATTATCATTGCGGGAGCAGCTGTTCTGATTGCCCTAACCGCCTATCTCTTTTATTTCCAAACCACCCACACCTCTCTCCTGGAAATCCTGAACTTTCTCAATCCGCCTTCGAGCGAACCGCGGGGACTGATCGCCCAGGAACAGCTGGAACTCGTTGAACAGGAAATCACCGTTAACGGCCTCAAAAGAACCCTGAAGATCCCGGCGGGATACAAAATCGAAGTCTTCGCCGACGGTCTCACCCGCCCGCGGCTGTTGGCTTTTGAACCGGAAAGCGGCGACCTCTACCTTACCGAAACCGGCACCGGCAAGGTCTGGAACGTCACTAAGCGGGAAGTGGTTGTCCAGGGAATCAAGAACGTCCACGGGATCGCTTTTTTCGAGGGTGACCTCTATATCGCCTCCACCACCAGCATCTTCCGGTACCGAAACGAGGATCTGGAAACGCTAGTCAGCGACCTCCCCAGCGGCGGCCACTACACCGCCACCATCGCCTTCGGCCCGGATGGCAAGCTGTATGTTTCGCGAGGATCTTCCTGCAACGCCTGTGAGAACGAAATTCGCCGGGCGGCCATCCTGCGGTTTGACAAGGATGGACAGAACGAAGAGATTTTCGCTTCGGGATTGAGGAACGATGTCGGGATGGCATTCCATCCCCGCACCGGCCAACTCTGGACGACCGAAAACGGCCGGGACCGCCTCGGCGACAACCTGCCGCCCGAGGAAATTAACATCATCAAGGAGGGAAAGAACTACGGCTGGCCCTACTGCTACAGCCGGAACGTTCCCGACCCGGATTTCGGCAGCGCCGCGGTCTGCGCCGACAAAGAACCGCCCTATATCGAGATGCAGGCCCACTCCGCCCCGCTCGGGATGCGCTTCGACCAAGGCGCCAAGAATCTCTACATCGCCTTCCACGGTTCCTGGAACCGGAGCGTTCCGACCGGATACAAGGTGGTGCGAATTTCAAACCCGACGGGCAATGAACCCAAAATCGCCGACTACATCAGCGGTTGGTTGGTGGGTACTAAGGCCTGGGGCCGGCCGGTGGACGTCATCTTCGACGGAGACGGAAACATGTTCATCTCCGACGACGCGGCGGGGGTTATCTACAAACTCTCAAAGATTAATTGATCACCCAGTAGCTGACTTTGAGGTCGGTTTCGAGCGGTTCGCGGAGTTTGATTTCAAAGCCCTCCCCTTCCTTAATCGCCACTCCCAACGATAGCGGTTCCTCCGGAGTAACAAACACCTTTGAATCGAGCGTAATTTCCTGATATTCCACCAAAAAGACCGTTTCCCCGGCCGGAATCGTTACCACCCCCACCGCCGGCGAGGAGACTTTTACTTTGCCGGCTTCAATCACGTCGGTCTTGATGAAACGGGCGGTCAGATTATCGATGAACGCTTGGGCAATCTCGGCCGTTTTGGCGGTGATCTTTTCGAAGATGGCCTCGACCGCAACGGTCAGCCGTTGGAAAATTCCCTCTTCGGCTTCAATCTGGGGAGGAATAATCTTTTGAGTGATTGGTTGTTCGGTGGTCTGGTTTTCTGGTTCGCTGGTTTCCGTTTCGTTACTGCCGTCACTAACGTTACTTGTGTCACTTTCGTTACTGTCTTCTACTACCTCCGCCGCATCTCCTTCATCGTCAACCACCACCCCCGGATCCGCCCAGGAAACAGCCAAGAAAGCATCAATCTTCCCAACTCCTGATCCCGGATCCCAGCTCTCCAGCGCCTTCGCCACCGCAAAGCCTGGCTGAGTGAGCTTCTGGGCCATTCCGGGGTAGGTTCCCGAAGATGTGAGGAGATCACCGGCTTGAATGGCGACAGAATCCGGAGCGATCTTGACCGGAACTCTCCCTGCCAATCCCACTAGTCGCCGGTCTTCCCTTGGGATTCCCAGCTCCAACCCGGCCCGGGTGGAGATGATTCCGATCATTTTCGGATCGGAGGTGGGAGTAGCTTTCTGGATCTTGGGGATCCCGGCATCGTCCTTGGTGCCGGCGATCGAAACCACGTCCCCCGCTTCGATCGAGTTGTCGTCGATCGGATACCACTCCGCCAAGTCCGCTCCGAATACGATCGCTTCCAATCTCACGTTCTGGGTTTCTCCAGTGTAGTTGTAGAGACGGACGTTTTCGGTATCCACCTGGACGGTCTTGTATCCGGTTTGGTAGCTGAAGTTGACATTATAGAGAGTTGGGCGGAAAACGGTGTTGGTCGTGGTAAGGACCACCCGGTATTGGGTGTAGTCGTTGGGGGTAGAGGTAATGGACGACCCTTTCTCATCCGCCATCAGCCTTTCCGCGACGACGTTGTCGAGGTAGATCGTGTTCGAGCTGGTGGTGAGGTTGGTGATTCTAAGTTGAGTGACCGCATCCCGCGAATCCCAGGGAACATCGGTGATGTCCCAGTAGACCTTCTGCCAGGTATCGGTGGCATCGATCGTGACCTCCTCCGTGTTTTCGGTGGCGGCAGATTCTCCGAACCCGAACCGGACCGTGTTTCCAGGTTGACTAGTCCGAACCCAGAAAGTAATGTAATCGTAATCCGAGATATCTTTGGCCGGAGAGAGGGCGCTGGTCAGCTCAGCGTATCCTCCGCTGGTAGAAGAAGTTAATTTGGTCAGATTACCGACCGTGCTCTCATCTTCGTCCTCAAAGTAGTTCACGTTCCGGGTGACGTCCCCATCGGCAACGGTCATGTTGGTCCCGGTCCAGTCGGTGTGGGTGTCCATGGATTGCAGCACCGTCCGGTTGACGTCGGTCATCGCCGGGCTCCAATCCTCCCAGGTTCCATCGGTCGAGTTGTTGCTTTTTCCCGTTCTCGTCTGGACTTGCACCATCCCATAGGTATTCAAATCCGCCAACCAGGTGAGGGGAGTGTAGCCGACGGCGTTGGGAGTGGCGAGCTCATCGGAGATAAAGAGGGAATACGGGTAATTGGGCGCGTAAGCGTTATTGTTGACCGGTGAAGTTGATCCGGAGAAAGAGGTAGAGTAGCGAGTGGCAATTCTTCCTGAACCGCCGGTCCCGCCGGTGTAACTGCTCCCCGATCCTCCCGCAGCTCCGATCGCGGTCGTTAAAGAAGCACCGGTATTAATTGTGTTGGCAGCCAAATATACAGACCCACCGGATCCTCCCCCGCCTCCTCCTCGGGTAGCTCCGCTCCCCCCACCTCCAGCTGACCCGTTCGAGCTTAATGACCCGGAAACGGTAATGCTGTTAGCCGCGATGTAAGTGATCCCTCCCCCTGTTCCTCCGGTGCCCGATGTCATTCCCGACGCCGCCGATCCGCCTCCGCCCCCCGTTCCCATGAATAGTTTGGAAAGATCGGCGGTGCCGTAAGTACCCCCACCCCCACCGCCGCCGTTAAAGTTAGCAGAAAGACCGCCATTTCCGGATTGATTAGTTCCTCCGCTCGCTCCTGCTGGTGTTCCTCCTCCCCCCGCTCCCGCCGTTCCGTAACCCCCACCTCCTCCAGTACCTTGGTCAAACTCCCCACCCCCACCGGAACCTCCGGACGTAGCGGAACCTAGGCCATTACTTCCTCCCCCTCCTCCGCAAAAGCCATTTCCTCCGGTGCCGGTATTAATAGATCCCGCCCCCGCCGCGCCGTTGCCGCTGTTGGGAACGCCTCCCAATCCGCAAAACGCCTCTCCTCCGTAACCTCCCGAGTTGGTTGTCGCCTGCCCTCCCCGATAGCCGAGGGCATTAGTGCTAACCGTGCCGTTAACGGCAACGGCACCGGTAGCTCGGAAGAACATCATCCCGTTTTTGGTTCCATTCCAAGCAGAAGAAGTGAGGTTGATGCTGGAATTGACCGTAACGTTGGTGTAGTTCGGTACCCGTTGAAACATTACGCGCTGGTTGCCTGTGCCGGTACCAATATTAGTATCGTCAGTCGCGTTATTGCCGTAGTAATTGACCTTCGATTTGGTAAAAGTGATTATGTTGGCATTAATGTTTGAGATTCTTAGGGTTTCAAAATTGCCGGTGTTAGCAAAGGCGCTGACAGTACCTTGCAGATTAATTAGAAGAACTTCGTCTCCTACCGCGAGGCAGCCGGCGGAAGGAGTGGAAGAAAGCGTGGCGGTGGTAGAAGTTAGGGTCGTAACCGAGTAGTTGACCGCATCCCCCCCATCGGCGCAGGATCGGCCGGAGATCAGATTATTGGTATTGATATTGGAGTTGGAGGAAACTGTAACTGAGCCATCGGTTCCGGTGCCGGGATCAAATGCCCCAACCTGGGTAATGTGGTCCAACCCGATTTCGGTTCGGATGTCCTTAATATCATCAAGATTACTCTCCGCGATGTTCAACCGGTTCGAACGAGGGTAGTAATCTATCGTATCGGAGAGGCGAACCCGGTCGGCGTCGATCGTGAAGGTGCCATCAGGATTGGTGAGGCCGATCCGGACGGCGGAAAGGGTGGGCTTGTTGAGTACATTGGTGGTGCTCAGGATCGCCCGGTACTGGATATAGTTGTTGGCGGTGGAAGTGATGTCCGAACCTCCAGCTGTGGTGAGATAGGTATCGGCGGTGGCGTTGTCAAGATATATCGTGGTAGAAACGGAAGTTAGATTCGTTAATCGGAGTTTGATAACCGCATCGCGGGTGGTACCGGTAATATCAGAGATGTCCCAGTAAACTTTCTGCCAAACGTCGGCCTGGTCCACGGTAATCTCCTCGGTTTGTTCGGTTGCCGCCGCTTCCCCGAAGCCGAAACGGAGAGTATTCCCAGCCTGGGAAGAACGAACCCAGAGGGTGATGTAATCATATCCCGAGATATCGGTGGAAGAGATGGTGGCTTCGGCATACCCCCCGTTAGTGGAAGAAGTGATTTTGGTGAGGTTGCCGGCGGTGGGCTCATCCTCGTCTTCGAAATAATCCACGTTCCGAGTGGTATCTCCATCCGCGACCGTGGCGTTGGTTCCGATCCAATTGGTGTGGGTGTCGGCGGATTCTAATACCTTTCGATTTGTGTCGGCGACTACCGGCCGCCATTGCTCCCAAGTTCCGTCGGTAGAGTCAGTACTGTTTCCAGTGCGGGTTTGGAGCTGAATCTCTCCATTGGTGTCGAGACTTTCGGTCCAGCTAATATTGCCAAAGGAAGTGGTTCCGGGAACATGGACCTCTCTCGAAACATAGATGGCGTAGGTTTGGTATCCGAGAGTTCCTCCGGTGTAGGCCGGGCTGGTTGTCCCGCTCAGAGATACGGCAGTGTATGTAGCAATCCGTCCTGACCCCCCGGTACCGCCGGTGTAGCTACTCCCTGATCCTCCCGCGGCTCCGGTTGCGGTCACGCGTGTGGTTCCAAGAGTGAGAGTATTTCCTGCTAGACGAACTGAACCTCCGGCTGCGCCCCCACCCCCACCTCGGGTAGCGCCACTTCCCCCACTTCCCGCCCCTCCGTTCGAATTGATGCCCGCCGAGGCACCGACGGTAACAGTACTTGCGGAAATGTAAACGATCCCCCCTCCTGACCCTCCGGCACCCGATGTCATTCCAGATGCCGCGCTTCCACCTCCGCCTCCCGTTCCCATGAAGAGTTTGGAGAGATCAGCGGCACCGAAAGTGCCCCCGCCCCCGCCTCCTCTGTTGTAACCGATACCGCTTCCTCCATTTCCAGATGAATTTGTCCCACCGTTTTGCCCGCTCACATCTCCTCCTCCCCCATTACCCACTGTTCCATAGCCGCCCCCGCCACCTGATCCCTGGTCGAATTGCCCCCCGCCGCCAGAACCTCCTTGGGTAGTGGAACCTAAGCCAGAATTTCCTCCTCCTCCTCCTCCGCAGGAACCTGTTCCGCCAGTACCATTGTTGACGGCTCCCGCCCCCGCAGCGCCGTTGCCGCTATTGGGAACTCCCCCCAGCCCGCAGAACGCTTCTCCCCCGTAACCTCCCGAGTTAGACGTCGCCTGTCCTCCTCGGTAACCAGCAGTATTGGCGTTGATTGTACCGGTGCCTTGGATATCAACCGTGCCACTAGCGCGGAAGAACATGACACCGTGCTTGGTGCCGTTCCAGGCGGAGGGAGTGAAGTTGATTCCGGTGTTGACCGTCACGTTGGTGTAGTTTGGCACTCGCTGAAGCATTACGCGCTGGGTTCCAACAGCAGTGCCTAAATTGGTGTCGTTGCCGGCCCCGTCTCCGTAGTATTTGGTTTTGGCGGTAGTAAATGTGACCACGTTGGTTGAAACACTTTGGATTCTTAAGGTTTCCCAATTACCAACATTCCCGAAAGCCGAATTGGTACCTTCTAAGTTGATAAGAATGATCTCATCCCCGATTGCCAAACATCCGGAAGAGGGAGTGGTGGTAAGAGTAGCGGTAGTAGATGTTAATCCTCCCGTAGCGACCGAATAGTTAACCGCATCTCCACCATCAGCGCAAGAGCGGCCGGAGATCAAACTGGTGGTGTTGATGTTGGTAGAGGAAGAAACCGTAATGGCGCCGTCCGTGCCGTTACCGAGATTATCGTTGTTGAATTGGATGGCGACAGAATCGGTCTTACTCTTTTGGGCGAAGTTGGAGTTGAACTCGTTGGAGAGGTCCAGGTCCCAGGTTTTGGTGAAGTTCTCGATCGTCCGGTATTGCCCGAGGAGGGAGTCGTAGTACCAGGCGGTGAGGGAGAGATCGTTGGTGGATTGGTTGTGGGCGATCTCGACGTAACCGGCGTTGGCGAGGGCGGCATCGGTGGCGGTGTATTTGGTC
>DATDSA010000014.1:0-18529 GCA_035291485.1 Patescibacteria group bacterium
TTCAACAGCTTCTCCCGCCGCCAGCGGCTAACGCAGGCGGCCAAACAGATGGATGAAATTCTGCGGGATGCCCAGACCCGGGCTCTTTCTTCGGTAGACGGCTTGAACTGGGGAGTGCACTTGGAGAAAGACAATGGAAACTCCTCCATTTTTTCAACCGGTTCCGATTTTGACAGCGCTTCTCAGGTTCTGAACCGGAGTTTGAACCCCGAAATTATCGTCTCCGATCTGACCATCACGGAGAATGACCACGTGAACATCATCTTTACGGTTCTGAACGGTTCGGTGGTCTTTTCGGCGGATGATGGCTCCTGCCTGGGCGGCTCGGCCGATTCCTCCTGTGGGGCCGACCCCGACCGCTGCTTGGCGATCGGAATTAACTTGCAAGGAACGACGGATAAACGCTATCTTAAAGTGAATGAAAGGAACATCTTTGAAACCGATGCGCTCATACCTTGCCCGTAGCGGTCAATCCCTGGTTGAAGCCGTTGTTGCGGTGGGAATCACCCTCCTGGTGATCACCGGCCTGGTGGTCCTGGCAGTGGGAGCGGTCCGCTCCGCCACCCTCGCCCGCAACCGCTCCCTGGCGGTGCAGTATGCTCAGGAAGGGTTGGAGGCGCTCCGTTCCGTCCGGGACCGTAGTTTCACTGAAATACCGGGCAGTGGAACGAGCCGAGTCGTTTGGACGGGATCGGAATGGGGAGTTCTGGCGGGAACGGAGACGATCGGCACCTACACGCGCAGTTTTACCCCCGAGCAGATTTCGGCGGGAAAACTCAAGATTCTGCTCTCGGTAGCCTGGACGGACTCGGCCGGCGCCCACACGGTTGATTTGACCACTTACCTCACCGACTGGCAATGAAACGAGGATTTACGCTCCTGGAACTCTTGGTCGTTATCGGCATCGTTGCGATCGTCGGCGTGATCGCAGCTGACATCTTTGTTAACGTCACCCGTTCTTACAACAAAGCTGAAATCATTACTCGCGTGCAGCGGAGCGGCAACTCGGTTTTGGCACAAATGAGCAGCGAGATCCGAAATTCCCGCGGGGTAATCTCTCCCAGTCCAGGAGCAACAGGGTCCTCCCTCACCATCGAGGATGCTTCCGGCAAACAGGTCACCTTCGATTTCTCCCCCGCTGCAGGAGGGAACAACGGCTACGTTTCTCGGAACGGGGTGGCAATCTCCGATAGCGACCTTTCCACCGGAGTGAATATCACCAACCTCTCTTTTACCGTTCTCGATACCAGGCCGTTGGTGGTCGGGATCAGCTTAAGTTTGGAACAACCGTTAGGGGTGCCAGGGCGAATTGATTTCCAGGCGGCGACCACCATGCAGACATCGGTGTCTTTGAGAACCTATGAGTAGACAGTGCTGTCCTCGCTAAGCTCGGTTGCAATTTTCGCGGAGCGAAAAGTAGACAGTAGACAGTAGACAGTTGTAGTATGAAAAAGATGCAAAGGTTCAGAACAGGACAGGCGTTAATCCTCATCCTTTTGGTAATGGCGGTTTCTCTGACTCTGGGTGTTTCGGTCGCTTCCCGCTCCATCACCACTTTAAAGCAGGTTTCTTTTTCGGCCCAATCGGCCCAAGCCCTGGCCTTTGCCGAAGCCGGAATCGAAGATGCTCTTAAATGTCTCGATGACGGGAGCTGTGCGACTCCTTCCGATCCGGTGGCGTTCGATTTGACCGGAGACGGCACCAACGATTTTGATTACCGAATTACGGCTCTGGGCGGTGCGGTTCTGGACGCTTTTCCTCCCCTCTCCCGCGACGAGACCATCGAACTGAGCCTGAGCGGCTATCCCTCCAGTACTCCCATGTACATCTCGTGGGTTAATCTGGCTACTCCCTCAGAAGTGGCCGATCCGGCGGCGGTGGAGTTTGCCGCCATTTACCGGGAATCCGGGGTCTACAAAGTCCTGCGCTACGCCTACGATCCGGTCTCGGCTCGAGCCAGCGAGAATGGCTTCTTTGCGCCGTTTACAGGAGGATTCAGCGTCAACGGGGTGACCTACGCCTACCGCGTTTCGATCTCGGTTCCTTTTACTCCGATCGCCATCCGGATCCGACCGCTCTACTCGGCGGCCGCTTCTTCTTTCGTTTTCTCGGCGGAAACCGGCCGAACCCTGCCAACCACCGGGTCGCGGATCGAATCGAACGGTACCTCCGGATCGGTCCAGCGCAAAGTCGAGGTCCTCCGGACCAACTCCTCCCTCTCGGAACTCTTTGATTTCGCGCTCTTCTCCGGTTCCGAAACCAGTCCCCTATCCAAATAAAGTATCTCTGTTAGAATTTCCCCGTGCAGTCTTCGCTTAACAAGGTGCGCCCAATAATTCTTTTTGATATTGATTCCACCCTATTGAATGGGACCAGGGTTTACTCTGCTACCTTGACTCATTTGATCCGAAAGTTTAATCGAGCCGATCTGACGGCGCTCCGCTACCTTCTTTTCCGGCGCCCGAAAGGATTCCTCGGTTCTCCGGCCGCCGGGAACAGTTTCCTGGCGCCGCGGCACTACCGAGAGGCGCTCTTTGCGGATGTTCTGCCGACGCTCCGGAAACTGAAGGGAAAGGCTTCTCTGGGCATTTTCTCGCAGGGCCCGGGCCGGCTCCAGCGGGCAAAGCTCTACTTGAGCGGGATCGAGGAATATTTCTCACCGGAACTGACCTTTATCTTTCCGCCGCGAAAAATTCTGAAGGCGAAACGGATCCTGGCGCAGCTGCCAAAGACGAGGATCTATTTTGTGGACGACCGCCCCGGCATTGCCGCCGCTCTCGCCAATCATCGAGTTAAAGTGTTTCTGATCCGCCGCCGGTCCAAACCGGTTCCTCAAAACGGAGGAATAATCCGCATCCGCTCTCTCAAAGAAATTCTTGATATTGTCTAAGTTACCCTGTATACTATAGGTGTAACTGAAAATCGCTTCCCCTAAGGGGGAAATCACCGTCCGCTAGAGGCGGGCAAGGAGAGATGAAATGAACGCCAAGTTTGCAATCGCACTGGCTTTGGTCTTTGCGGTTGGGTTGGTTGGGTGCACCGGCAACGTTCTCGCGAGCGCGACCATCGCGCCGACGCAGGAACCGACCGCCACCCCTCCTCCCACCGCCGTACCGACGGAAGTTCCGACGGCAACCCCGACCGAGGTGCCGACAGTTGTTCCCGCGCCGACGGCGACTTCGGAACCGACGGTCTGGGACATCGCGGATCAAATGTTGGCGGAGTGCGCGGTCTGGGGGAGCGGCGCGAGAAACACCGGAGAGTACTACATGAAGTTCGAGGCGTATCTCGAACCGATCGTGGCTCTCGTCAGAGAGACCCATCCGGAAGCGGACTTCCCTCTGGAATACACCGCAAACTCTGTCCGGTTTGCGAGAGCGGATTATTGGATCTCGGATAACGACGGCACGAACGCCAATCCCTTCTCGTGGATGGAGCTTCAGTACCCGGTGTCCCCCACCTCCTGTGCCGGATACGTTCTGCTCTTGGAGAACCTCCCTGAAAACATCGACAGCGATGGGATCTTCGTGGGTGAAGCATACCTGTTCTACGAGGTGGGTGGAGATCAACCCTACGTGCTGGATGGGGAGCTGAAGGAAATGCACTTTACGTTTCCCTCCGTTCCGTAGGTTTGTGAGCCGCTCTGCTTTACCAAGCCGGGCGGCTTTCTTTTTTGCCCAAAATATGTTACACTATAGGCGTAATCTAAAATCGTGTCCCCTACAGGGGGAAAGGAGAGATTTCCATGAATCGCAAGCCGGTGTTCCTCTTTTCGGTTCTGCTGGTGGCGGTTATTATCGCCCTGGCAGTCTACCTCGGGTACTCGAAGAAGGAAAACATCCCTTCGCTGGGTGACAACCTTTCTTTCGTTTCCGAGGAGTGCAATTCCGTCCCGTACAGCCTGATCATCGGGCCAGAGACCTACGCTATGGGTCTGGTCTATGAGGCCAGGCTTGACCCTGACGCGTACTCGGTGAAAGAGTTCATCCACGTGCCGGACACCGCCATTTGTTGGGCGGCGGTTGTCTCCCAGGATGGGGACACAGGAATCTTGGTCTACGAGGATTTCAACGGTGACGTGAGAACTCTGCCGACTCGTCTGGATCAGTAGTTCTAAAGAGCCGATCGCGCGCCAAACGCCGATCGGCTTTCTTTTTTGATACGCCTTTACAGGCGTGTATTTTTTCCGCTAGAATAGGCGGGAATGCATCGGAGAACACTAATCCTTTTACTAATCTCAGCCTCTCTACTACTAGCTCTAGTTCTCGGTTTCTTTATTTTCCTTAATGGGGATATCCGGGCAATTAAATATCTGGACATTTTTTCTGACATCTCTCCTGACAAAGTATTCCAAACGCTTTACGCGGAAGCCCCTCCAGTTTTAGTTGAAGGAAGTAATCTCGAAGATGAGGTTTCAACGACCGTGTTTGATAACCAAAACGAAAGTCTTATCATCGAGGAATTAGGTATTCTCGCAGTCTCCACCGGTGAGGTAACCATGTTTGAGATTCGAAGTGGTACCAGCGGAGAAGTCATCGCTAACGGAACAAAACTACTTGTTCTGACAAAAGATGAGCGCGGCAGGGTAAAGTTGCTCGATATGATTCTCCAGGTTACGGAGAACGTGAGCCCCCAGAAAAATGTATCCCCTTCTTTCATAAGTTACGCGCGTTATAACAACGGTAACTCTTCCGAGATAGCTCTGGGCGAGGTATTTACGAACGAAGAGGCAGTTCAGGCATTTCCTCGTGGTTCAAAGTGGGTTTTTGTTCCCATGCCAAGTTTGAATCCATTAGAAACGTTGCTTGGGAATGAATTTCAGGAGTATTTTTTCATCGCCAAGAGATACTACGGTGAGAGTGGCCTTAGCGGTTTAACCGTCTACATCGGTAGCAAACTCAAAAACGATTACAAGGTTCCGATATTTTTGATAGATTTGGAATCGGAAAAGACATTAAACACTGAACGATGAAAACGGAGGTAGCTATCATTAAAATGTACTCTCGTCTCCTGTCGTTCTTTTTCCTAATAATCTTTTCGGCTGTAACTTTTTTTGTTCTAAATAAACCAGAAAAAGTTCAGGCTGGTTGCGCAGCTGGGTATTACTGTCTTGGAACGCGGGTGTTGGATAGAGAATTCGGATGCAAATCTAATTGTGGGCAGGCCTATCTTCGTATTACCTTGGGTTGTAACTCAAACTGTTCTGCTAACTACAGTAAGGTAAAATGCGTCAAAACTGGATCAACGTGTCACACAGAAACCAGCACCGGGAGCACAAATTGCTGTGCCAAAGAGAGTGACGGAGGAGGGGGAGGAGGGGGAGGAGGGGGAGGTGGTGGGAGTTGTTGGGATGACAAATCAAACATTCCTCCCGGTGCTTGTGTCCAGGCTAATGGACTTTTCGGTCACTACTACCGCGATAATCCCATCGGTAATCCCCGGTTTGACGGCGGTCTGAAGATGGAGCGCAACGATGCCCAGATAGACTTCAATTGGGAACCCAATCCTCCTGGACCCAATACGTGCAACGATAACTACTCGGTGAACTGGACCGGTTACGTTTTTGTTCCTTCGGAAGGACAGGTTCGGTTCGGGGCTACTTCCGACGATGGTTTTGCGATTGATCTGGAGACCTCTCCCGGAACCTGGATCCGAGTTTTCGAGGATTGGAGCGAACACAGTTCTCGGACGAGATGGGGGAACTGGTATAACTTCCCGTCTGGTTGGTACTCCATCCGAGTCTGGTACTTCCAGCACGGCTGGCAATTAGCGGATGCCGTGCTCCGGATCCAGACACAGGCTGGTGGTCAGAGAGTAGTCCCTTCTGCGTATCTGCGTACTTGTTCTCCTCCGACCGGTACCGTGCAGGGATCGAAGGTCCTGATGCCGGATAACACCCCGGCCTTCCCCGCTTCTAGTCAGAGCATCTTCCTCGACGGTGGTTCGGAGACCATCACCAACCCTTACATCTTCAACAGCGTCTCCACCGGATCCCACACGGTCTCCGTTTCGGCACCGGGAGGGTATCTCGTTCAGTCCACTCTCTGCTATAACCGGACCGACTGCCACACTACCGCCTGCGTCAACAACGACGCCGGCTGCCCGGTGGCAGGAGCAGGAGCGAACGGCAGCTCCCGGACGGTCGACGTCCCTTCCGGAGGCTACGCCGATCTGAACTGGCACTACACTCTGACTAATCCCTGGGTTCAGGCGCTGGGTGGCGATATCTTCGCCAATCACCTGGTGGGATTGCGGGTCGCTCCCACCGGCCTGTTTAACGCTCGTTGGGGAATCTTCGGCCGAGGATCGGTCACGGGAAGTTCACAAGAGAACTGGCTCGCTCAGTACTATCCGGAAAGAAATTTCGATCTCACCCAAAACACTCCGGTCAAAGCCCCGGAATACGACACACTCTTCCAGCGGTTCGGCGGCGGGGCGACCACCTATGCCGGACCAACTCTCCCCAACTCTTCGGGAGTATACCTGATCGACGGCAACAAGACAGTCAACGGGGTTTTTAACCAGGCGGCGGGGACGAGCATCCTGGTTTTTGTAAACGGCAACCTCACCATCGAAGGCGAGATTAGAGTTCCTTCGAATTCGGTGATCGCCTTCATTGTTTCCGGTGACATCAACTTCTCAAAGAGCCTCGCGGGAGGAGGGGGTGCCGTCGATTCCATTGGTGGGGTCTACATCTCCGAAGGGCGGATCAACACCGCCTACGACAAGGACGATCCCGATGAGACCACCCGCCAGCTGGTGGTGGAGGGTTCCTTGATATCACTGAAAGACACCATCTCTCTTGATCGAAATCTTGACGACGGTGACAACAACACCACCCCCGCCGAACAGATCAATCTCTCCGGCAAATACTACGTTCTCCTGAAATCGATCCTCGGCCGGCCGAAGTTCTTTTACCGGGAAGTCCCCGCGGGATTTTAACGATGGCTGATTTTGTCGGTTTGGATATTGGCACCTCCTCCATTAAAGGGGTTCAGGTTAAGAACAAAACTTTGATCTCCTACCATCAAATCGCTTCTCCGGGAGTGACGATGGTCTCCGAGAGTCCCGAAGATCTAAAAAAACTTTCGGAAGCTTTGGACCGATTCTTCAACGAAGGCCGTTTTAAGACCCGGGACATTGTTGCTTCCGTGCCGGAATCGCAGGTTTTCGCCCGAGTTATTACCCTTCCTCAAATGGGCGAAGCGGAGATCGCTTCTTCAGTTAAGAACGAAGCTCAGCAGTATGTGCCGATGCCGTTGGACCAGGTCGCTTTCGATTTCGAGATTATCGGCCCTTCCGAACTAGAAGCCGGCAAGGTGGATGTTCTTTTGGTCGCCGTTCCCAAAGCGCTCACAAACAAATACATTCAAGTCACCCGGGCCGCCGGGATCAATCTGCTCTCCTTGGAGACGGAAACTATTGCCATTTCCCGTTCCGTGGTCGGCCAGGCCAAGGATGCCGTGATGGTGGCCTCGATCGGGGCCTCCACCACCGATATCGCGGTCTTTTCAGGAGGCGCGATCCGCTTCACCCGCTCGATCGCCACCGGAGGACAGGCGCTGGAACGGGCACTCACCCAGTCTTTCAATCTCGCTCCCGGACAGGCGGCGGAATACATCCGCACCTACGGTTTGGAAGAGAAATTGGAGGGGAAAGTAATGAGCGCCATCAAGCCGGTTTTTGATATCATCAGAGATGAACTCAAGCGGACTCAAGCTTTCTTTTCCTCCCGGAGCAAACGGCCGCTATCGCGCTTGATCTTGGTCGGGGGGACCGCAAATCTGCCGGGAGTGTTGGTATATCTGGCGGACTCGCTGGGAATGGAAGTGGCCCGCGGCAATCCGTGGGAAGCGATTTCGGTTCCGGGGAATTTTCCCCGCGAACAGTTGGAGCAGATTGCCCCCTCGTTTGCGGTAGCAGCGGGGTTGGCGCTGAAGGAAATCTGATGGTCGAAAGAAAAGAGATCGAACTTATCCCAAAGGAGATCGAGGCCGCTAAATCGAAAGATACCCTGGTGCGGCGAGTGCGGTTGTTCGGTTTTCTGTTTTTCCTCGTTTCTCTCACGATTTTTGGAGGAATTTTTGCTTTTAGATTGAGTCTGGCTACCAGGTTGGCCGGTCTCGAAGAGGACTCGGCGCGGGAGGTCGCCAGCATCGCTCAGTTTGCGGAGGTGGAATCTAAGGTCCTGGGGCTGGAGAACAAATCGGCGGCTCTAACAAAAATCCTGGCGCAACGGGACTATTTCTCCTCCGTCCTGGCGGCGGTGGCGGCCAGCCAGCCCGCTAACCTCAAGGTCACCGGCGTCACCATCCAGAAGGACAGCGTGCTCATCACCATCAACGGCGAAACCGCCAGCTACGTGACCCTCGCCTCTTTTCTGCAGAATCTCGTCGACGATGGTAAGGGCGGAAAGCTGTTCACGAGCGTCCTGCTCAGTTCGGTCAACCAAAACAACGCCAAGGGAACCGCGGAGTTCGTGATCGAGGCGACCACGAAGAAGGATGGGTTGAAACGCTGATATGGCTACTACTACCAGTTCGTTCCTGAATCGACCGGAGGTACGCACCTGGGGTCCCCCGATCGCCCTCTTTCTCATTGGCATCCTGCTGGTTGTGCTGGGAACGATCCCGAGCTGGGGAAAGGTCCAGGACCTCCAGTCCGATATCGTGGCGGAACAAGACCGAATTGTGGCTCTCAATGAAAAGAGCCGCCAGCTCCTTGATTTTTCCGACCAGTCTATCGAAATCGACAAACAGTTCACCGTTTTTGATCAAGCAATCTCCAGCGAGAGCCAGGTTCCGGAATTGCTGACCCAGGTCCAAAAGATCTCCGTCGCCTGCGGTGTTAAGGTCACCACCCTCCAGTTCGGTGGCGAGAAGGAGAAAACGAGCGGAAAACTGCAGGAGGTGCGGCTGCAGTACGCTTCGGAAAGCTCCTTCAGCCGGCTGACCTGTTTCCTGGCGGCCATTGAAAAAGCCTCCCGTTTGATCGAGATGGAATCCCTCCGCTACAGCCTCAGCGTGAACGAAGACACCGGCGCTCAGATCGTCACCGCCCAATCGACCCTGCTTTCCTACTACACCCCCACTCCCCAACTCTCTCCGGACAATCCGCTTACCTTTTCCCTCTCCGATGAGCGGTTCCTCAAGAACATCGAACTCCTCAAAGAATTCAAGACTTACTAACGAACTTAGTGAGTTAGCTAGGTTCGCGAAGCGAGCCGTCCTAAATCAATTTCCTATGCTAAACTATTCTGAAAATGCTTAAAGTCAAACTGGTGCGAAAGGGAAAAAGAAATCTTCCTTCCTTCCGGGTCGAGGTCAGGGACGGGAAAAAGACGGTGGAATCCATCGGTTCCTACTACCCCCATTCGGCACGATCTCATTTCATCGTTTCCAAGGAGAAACTGGAACGGTGGCTAAAAGCGGGCGCCCAGATCACGCCGGCGGTTTCAGGTTTGCTAAAAGGAAAATACGAGTTCAAGAGGTACGTTCCCAAGAAAGCAGAGAGCAGCAGTCCAGATTCTGGAGCAAAGGTGACCGCACCGGAGGCTGCTCTGGCAACAACAGAGGAATCTAAACCGGTGGAGGAAAACGTTTCAGAACAACCTGTTCCGGAAGCGGCACCGGCCGTTGAGGAGAAGGAAGATGAATCACCCACCCCTGCGGAAGAAAAACCAAATGCTTAAGGAACTGTTGGATTACATCGTGAAGGAGATCGTGGCCGAACCCAAGAAGGTGAAGATTGTTGAATCGGCCGAAGCGGACGGTACGGTTCACCTGGCGCTTTCGGTGGCGGAAGAAGATATGGGAACCGTCATCGGTAAGCAGGGCCGCACGATCGTTGCGATCCGTTCCCTGCTCAAAACCGCCGCCGCCAAGGCCGGCCAGCACGTGTTCCTCGAACTAGAGGAAAAAGATCCAAAGAGAATAGCTGCCTAACAACTAATTCAAGAGGTCGGGGCGGATTTTTTTGGTCTTCTTTAGCGCTTCCTGCGATCGCCACTTGGCAATCTCTTGATGATTTCCCGATAAAAGAATCTTTGGTACTCTCATTCCTTCATAATTTTCCGGGCGGGTGTATTGAGGGGGCTCGAGGAGGGTGTGGGGTTTAGGGCCTAGGGTATAGGTGGAAAAAGATTCGAAGCGGGTAGCTTCCTTTTCGAGCACTCCGGGGAGGAGGCGGGCAATGCTATCAATTACCACCATCGCCGGAATTTCTCCTCCCGAAAGAACATAATCCCCAATTGAAATTTCACCATCCACCAGTTCTCGAACCCGTTCGTCCACTCCTTCATACTTACCGCAAATTAGAACGAGATGTCTTTCTTTGGCGAGACGAAGGGCGTTTTTCTGGTTGAAATTTTTCCCCTGAGGTGTCAGCAGGATCGTCTTTGATTTCCTGTCTCTAATCTTTGCGAGGGCTTTGGCGATCGGCTCGATCCGCAGGATCATCCCCACCCCGCCGCCGTAAACCCGGTCATCCACCTGCTGGTATTTTCCCATTCCGAATTTTCTGAGATCGACAAGATTAACTTTTAATTTTCCTTGCTTCTGGGCTTTGTCCAGAATTGAGGTGTTCAAGAGCGGCGAGAAAACTTGAGGGAATAGGGTAATAACAGATATTTTCATTTTTGTTTTCTCAAAAATGCTAGGTCGTTTCTTCGGCCGTCCATTTTGGTTTACTCCTCGGAACTGGACCGAGTCTCTTTACCCGAACTGAGAGATTCCAGGGCTTTTCCGGCGGCCACCCCTTCCGCTTCTTTTTTACTCTTTCCCTCTCCCTCCCCAATCTTTTTGCTCTTTAGGTAGACCGCAATTAGGAAACGGTGTTCGTGGGCCGGCCCCCATTCTTTCAGGACTCGGTAGTTGGGGGTTACTCCAAAACGGGCTTGGGAAATCTCTTGAAAACGGCTTTTGGGATCCTTGATTCCGGCGCGCAGAGATTCTTCCGCTTTATAGAGAAGTTCGCGCTGGATAAATTCTTTGGCTTTTTCGATTCCCTGGTCCAGATAGATTGCGCCAATCACCGATTCAAAGGTGTTAGCGAGTAGATAGGGATTGTCCCGACCGCCGCCCAATTCCTCACCTTTGGAGAGAAGCAGTTCTTTCCCAAGTTTTAGCCGGCCAGCTTCCTCCGCAAGAGATTCGGTCTTAACCAGAGCGGCGCGAAGGGCGGTCAGCTCTCCTTCCGGCAGAGAAGGATATTTGTGATAAAGAAAGTCCGAAACGATTTGTTCCAATACAGCGTCTCCCAAGAATTCCAATCGTTCGTTGGAGGGGAAAGGAAAATCGGAATTTTCGTTCAGATAGGATCGGTGGACAAAGGCATTCTCCAATAGGTCGGGATTTCGGAACTCAACCCCGATAATCTTTTCGGCTCTTTTTTCGGGATCAATTCTCGATGTTTTCATCTTTTGGCGGAGGAACTTTTCCCTCCAGATAACGCTCCACAACTGTTCCCAAAACGCCATTGACAAAGGGTCCGGAGGAAGAACCGCCGAACTCTTTCGCCAACTCGATGGCCTCGTCAATTGCCACCTTGGGTGGAACTTGTTTTTCGATCGGGAGATCTTCCTTTGAAAAGAGAAGTTCCCAGATAGCGATGCGCAGAGCGATCAAGTCGATCTTGTTAATCTGATTGGTCGGCCAGGCGGGAGCGGTTTCCTCAATGATCCGATCGATCTCTTCGGATTTTTCGGCGACCCCCTTGATTAAAACCGCGATAAGTTCCTGATCGACCTCTTTCTCTTCCAGAACTTCCTTGATGCGGAGAATACTTTCTTCGGGTTGAATGGAGTGAAAAGCCCTTTCAAAAAGAGTGGCGAGAACCACCCGGCGCGCTTCGTGCCGAGGATCGCCTGGATTGGCAAACTCCGAGTCTGGCATTTACATCTTTCCGCACTCCGGACAAACCCGGTGCGGAAGTTTTTGGGCACCGCAGTGACGACATTTAACCGTTGCGACGGCCTTTACTATTTTGTTGAAGTAGCGCCGTTTCTTGCGGCCGTGGGAGAATTTTCTTTTTGGTAGTGGGGGCATAGCTAGTCAATTATCAATTATCAGTTACCAATTAGCAATACCTACTCTTTCGTTAGAAATGTTACTTTCGTGGAACCGTAGATGCGCCGGTCGAAGATCCGCAGTCCGGGAATGATGGGTGGTTCGGTCAGTTTGGAGTGTTCATAAACCACCACCGCTCCTTTTTTAAGATGAGGGATCAGGCTGTGAAAAATGTGGTCGAGTCTTCCGACCGCGTAGGGAGGGTCGAGAAAGACCAATTCGATGTCGTTATCAGGAAGTTCCGTTAAGGCCTGCTTCACATCACGGCAGAGAACGGTTCCTTTCGGCGCAATCTTGGAGGGAACCAGATTCTCGCGAATGGTCTGACAAGCGTGACGATTGGATTCGATGAAAATTGCCTCCCGTGCTCCGCGAGAGAGAGCTTCAATCCCGAGCGACCCTGATCCGGCATAAAGATCGGCGACCTTTTTGCCCTCTCCAAAATCTCCCAGAATGTTGAAAATCGCGAGCCGAATCGATTCCTGGGTTGGCCGGAGATCCCGAACCTTGGGGATCTTGAGCGGGTGTCCTTTTACTTTTCCTCCCGCAACGCGCATAAGTTCATGTTACAAGTAACAAGTAACAAGTAACAAGTTTAATTGGGATCGACGAGAGAGGTGGAGAACCTTTCCAACTCGGTTTTTAATTGAGGGTACTTTTCCAAGGGAAAATCTCCCTGGAAGATGTTCCGGGCTGCTTCCTGCGCATCCTTAAGAAGCCGAGAATCGGTGAGATCCGCCACCTTCAATTCGGTGAGTCCGTGCTGTTTTACCCCGTAGATTTCTCCCGGACCGCGCCGTTTCAGATCCAACTCCGCCAGCTGGAAGCCACTCTCATTTTGCTCCAGAGCTCTCAAACGTTCGAGGGACTCGGTCGATTCCTTCTCAGGAAAGAGAAAGCAGAAAGATTCTTTTCCTCCGCGGCCAACCCTTCCCCGAAGTTGGTGAAGGGACGCCAGGCCGAAACGCTCCGCCGCCTCTACCACCATAATCGTGGCATTGGGAACATCGATCCCGACCTCCACCACCGGGGTAGAAACTAATACCCCGATCTCCCCTCGTTTGAAACTATCCATGGTTTTGGTTTTTTCTTGAGATTTTATTCTTCCGTGGAGAAGTCCAACTTTGACGTCGGGCATAATCCTGGAGATAGCCTCAAATTCCGCGGTGGCGGCTTTAACCTGCTGCATTGATTCCGCTTCCGACTCCTCAATCAGGGGGCAGATCACAAAAGCCTGATCTCCGGCCTTAACGCGCTGGCGGATCCAACGGTACCCATCCTCCCGCTTTTGGGTCGGAACCACAAAGGTTTTGATGCGCTTCCTTCCGGGAGGCAGTTCGTCCAGAACGGAAAGGTCCAGATCACCGTAAACGGTCAGAGCGAGAGTGCGGGGAATGGGAGTGGCCGTAAGCGTGAGAAGATGGGGAATCCCGGCCGACTCGGTCTTACGAAGAAGCTGGGCCCGTTGTTCGACACCGAAGCGGTGCTGTTCATCAATCACGACCAGACCGACCTTTTGAAAATCCTCCTCTTTGTAGAAGAGAGCGTGCGTGCCCACCCAGAGATCAAATTGGTCTTCGGTTTTCAGTTTATGGGGACCGGTACTGTCCTCGCGCTGCTCGGTTGTAATTCGCTGGTGCGAAGTGTGGATAGCGACCTTGATTCCGGAGGGACTCAGGAGGGTTGAGAGCGTCTGGAAATGCTGGTCGGCCAGAATCTCGGTAGGAGCCATAAAAACCGTCTTGGCCCCGTTTAGATGGGTTAGATAGGCCGCTACTGCGGCGACAACGGTCTTTCCCGAGCCGACGTCTCCCTGGAGGAGTCGGTTCATTGGTTTTTCGCCGGCGAGGTCTTTAAAGATCTCATCCAGAACATTCTTCTGCGCCCTGGTGAGCGAAAACGGCAATTTCTCCACAAACTGGTCCACTTTTACCCGGAACCGATCGTAAGAGATCGGGAGAGAAGTTTTTTGCTTCTCCCAAACCAAACGTTGTTTTAGGGACCGCAGATTAAAGAGAAGCAATTCTTCCAGGGCAAATCGCTGTCGCGCCTTTTCAATATCGGAAAATTTTTTGGGAAAATGGATTTTCTCCAGCGCCTCCCGCAGCGGCAGAAGTTGCCGTTCCTGCCGAATTTCTTCCGGAATAAATTCCGAGATCTCGACCGAATCCAGCAGACTACGAATGCGGGTCCGCAGCCATTTGGAAGTGAGCCGGGCGGTTTCCGGATAAACCGGGACCAAACCGGCGGTGTGGGTGGGGGCCTCTCCCTCTTCCAGGACTTCGAAATCGGGACTGATCAAGCTGGTTTTCCCGCCAAAGTTCTCAACCTTTCCGGCCAGGCCTACCCTCAACCCCTCTTTGAGAGTTTGGGTCAGATAGGGTTGGTTGAACCAGATCACCTCGATCGCTCCGCTCTCGTCGGCGACGGCGGCTTTCGTCAAAAATTTTCCCCACTTCGTGCGGATATTTCCGATCTGGACGATTTTTCCTTGAACGGCAACATCTTTATCGGGGGCCAACAGATTAATCCTGGTGGTTTGGGTGTAATCCAGATAGCGGAATGGAAAGTGGTAGAGCAAATCGCGCGCGCTTACTATTCCCAGCCGCGCCAACCTCTGGGCATAGATCTTGCCAACGTAAGGAATTTTCTCGACCGGATCAGTTACGGTTATTTGCATTTTCAAATTGCAACTGAGCGCAGCGAGGACAGCCCAATTTACCTAAACAAAAACGGCAGGAACGATGCTAAGACTAGGCTCAGAGAGGCGACAACAACCAAGATGATCCCCAGTTTTTGATTTCTTTGAAAGAATTTCATTCTTCGATTATCACTCAGAATGATCCTGAGCTTGCCGAACGGATCATTCGATTTTGATAAAAGTCTTCTTGCCGATCTTCAGAACCCCGCTCCTCAGAACCGTTTCGGTTCCGGTTAGTTTCTTGTCATCCAGGTTGACTCCACCCTGCTCCAAGAGACGCCGGGCTTCCGATTTGCTAGGGGTGATTCCATTTTCGACCAACAGATTGACGAGATTAATTTTCTTTCCAGCGACCTTCCAAATAGGTGCGTCTTTCGGCGTGCCGCCCTTAGAGAAAACGCTCTCAAAATCTTTCTGTGTTCGCTGCGCTTGGTCATCGCCGTGGTACATCTTCACGACCGTGAGGGCGAGAAGACGCTTTTTATCAAGTGGTTTTAGCTCTTTCGCTCGATCCAATTCCGACTGAGAAATATCCGTCACCAGCTCCAGGTAGGAATCGGTCTGTTCGTCGGGAAGAGACATCAGCTTTCCGTACATCTCCGCAGGCTCGTCGTCCAGCCAGACGCAGTTGCCGGAGGTCTTGCTCATCTGTTTCCCATCGGTTCCCATGATCATCGGCACCGTCAGAACGTATTTCTCTTTTCCGCGCATCTTCCGCAGCAGTTCCCGGCCGATGAGCATATTGAAAGTCTGGTCGGTACCGCCGATCTCCAAGTCGGTATCCAGAACAACCGAGTCGTACCCCTGGAGAAGGGGGTAGAGAGTCTCGTTGGCCCAGACGGTATCCCCCCGTTCCAGACGCTCCTGGAACATATCGCGCTTGAACAGCTGGACGGAGCTGATGTGGCCGGCGATGGAGAGCAGGTCCTTCATCGTCAGTTTGAGCAGCCAATCGCCGTTCTGTTTTATCTGAACCTTGGAGAAGTCCAATATCTTCTCCGCCTGTTTTTTCCAGGTGGAGATGTTCTTCTCGATCTCCTCTTCTTTGATCTCTCCCCTCGCCCCCGTTCTCTGGGAAGGGTCGCCCGCCAGGACCGTTCCGGTCCCGATCAAAAGAGTGGCCTCGTGACCCAGTTCGGCAAATTTTTGGAGCTTGCGGAGAAGAATAGAGTGACCGAGATGGAGGCGGTCGCCGGTCGGATCGATGCCGAAGTAGAGGCGGATCTTTCTTTGTTGGAGGAGTTTTTCCAGCGCCTCTCGGTCAGGGTAGATCTTCTCAATCCCCCGTGAAAGGAGTTCTTCAAGAGATACCATTTCGATAAATTCTATCAGATTCTGTGTTAAAATTCTCCAGTGAGATCAAGAAAATACCTGCCGACCGTCTCCGGTAATTGGGGACGGGGGAACGACGGGTTGTTCCAAAAATTGGTCGGTCTACTAAAGAAGGTCCTGCGGCCTTTTTTGCGGTTGGCCTATCTCCTCGTCTCCAAGCTCTACGGGCTAGTTTTTGGGATCCTGTCGAAGCTGCCGGGATTTCGTAATTTTTCACGGCGGGGCCGACGCAGCCCGCTCTACTGGTTGAACGTGCTGGCAACCATCTTTCTGATATTTCTTATTTTCTCCTCGCTGGCTTTCGGAGCAGTGGCGATCGTCTTCTCCAAGGACCTCCCCTCTCCTAATCGGCTGGTGGACCGCCAGGTTTCTCTATCGACCAAAATCTACGATCGAAATGGAACTCTTCTCTACGACGTTTACGGAGACGAGAACCGAACTCTGGTTACCCTGGACAAAGTAGCCGAGGTGATGAAGCAGGCTACTCTCTCGATCGAGGACAAGAGCTTCTATCGGCACGGAGGGTTCGATCCGATCGGGCTGGCGCGCGCGTTTATAAATATCATCACCAAGCACGAGCTCCAGGGGGGTTCGACCATTACTCAACAGCTGGTCAAGAACACGCTCTTGTCTCAAGAAAGAACCATTGTCAGGAAAATCAAAGAGTTTATTCTTGCCCTTCAGATCGAAGCTCGCTACAGCAAGGATGAGATTTTTCAGATGTACTTCAACGAGACTCCCTACGGCGGCCAGGCGATCGGAATACAGGCCGCCGCGGAAAATTACTTCGGCAAGAATGCTTCTGATCTGACTCTGGCTCAGGCCTCTCTTTTGGCAGGATTGCCCCAAGCCCCATCAAGATACTCTCCTTATCGCGACCCGGAGTTGGCAAGATCTCGGCAGACCGAGGTTCTGCGCCGGATGCGGGAAGACGGTTACATCACGCGCGAGCAGGAGGAAGAAGCCAAAAACACCGCTCTGAAATATCGGGCCGAGGGGGCGCAAATCAAGGCTCCCCACTTTGTGATGTATGTCAAGGAGCTCCTCGCGGAGAGATACGGCGACACCTTTGTAGAAACCGGGGGGCTGAAAGTAACCACTACCCTGGACCTCAAATGGCACAACAAATTCCAAAAAATTGTCACCGACGAGATCAAGAAGGACGGTTGGGCAAAAGTTTCCAATGGGGCTTTGATCGCTATCAATCCGCAAACCGGGGAAATTATTTCCATGGTGGGTTCGAAAGACTATTTCAACACTAGGATCGATGGCCAGTTCAACGTCACCACTTCCCCCTCCCGCCAACCGGGGTCCTCGATCAAGCCGATCATGTACGCCACCGCCTTCAAGCAGGGATTTTCTCCCGCGACCCACCTGATCGGGGTGCCGACCACCTTTGACATGCCCCCCGGCCAGCCGCCCTACCGACCCCAAAACTTTGCCAACCACAATTACGGGATCATCTCGGTCCGCCGGGCCTTAGGTAATTCGCTGAACGTGCCGGCGGTGAAGATGCTCTCTCTGGTTGGGCTGGATAACCTGCTCGCCACCGCTGCCGATATGGGGATCACAACCCTGACGGACACGGGAAGGTACGGGATCTCGCTGACCCTGGGGGGCGGAGAAGTCAAGATGATCGATATGGCCGCCGCCTTTTCGGTCTTTGCGACCGGAGGAATGCGGCACGATCCCGTCGCGATTCTCAAAGTTACCGATTCCAACGGAAACGTTCTGGAAGAGTTCAAGCCCACCAAGGGCATTCGGGCGCTCTCCGAACAGGTCAGCTACCTGATCAGCAACATCCTCTCCGATTTCAACGCTCGTTCCCTCACTTTCGGGGGTGGCAACCAGCTCGGGCTTAATATCCCCGGCCACACGGTGGCGGTCAAAACCGGAACGACCAACGACAACCGCGACAACTGGGCGATCGGTTTTACCCCGGCTCATAGCAACTCCAAGGTGGGAATTACGATTGCGGCCTGGATCGGGAACAACGACAATTCGCCGATGAATCCAAACTTCTTTGCCGGATCCGCCCGGATCTGGAATCAGGCGATGGTCGCCTATCTCAATGGCAAGCCCAACACCGCTTTTGTCCGTCCCAAGGGAATAGTTTCCGGTACCGTCGATAGTTCTTCCGGTATGGCTCCCGGACCCTACACCACCGGAACCAGTACCGATATCTTTGTCGAGGGAACGGTGCCGACCGAAATCGACAACTGGCACGTCCGGCTCAACATCTGTAAACCGGATGGCAAACTCGCCTCCGATGCCTGTATCGCCGCCGGCCAGTCCGAGGAACGCAATTACATTAAGATTCGGGCCGAAAAGCCCGAATGGCAGGATGATGTCGACGCTTGGGTCGCCAAGACCTACAAAGGAAAATCGCAGTATTTCCCGCCGAAGAAAACCTCCACGCTCTGTTTTAATG
>DATDSA010000015.1:0-5625 GCA_035291485.1 Patescibacteria group bacterium
CAGTTACCAACAAAACAAATTTTCTTTTTTTCGACTACTTCTTTTTTAAGCACTGGCTAAAGAGATTATACTAGCTAGAATCGGCATAGAACAGAAAAAGGGCAAACTGTGGGTACAGTTTGCCCTGATCGAACTAGAAACTCAGAAGCACCTCCGCCATTCGGTCCAGGTCTTCCTTCTCCACCGCGGGGTGAATCGGGAGAGACAGAACTCGAAGAGCGGCTTCCTCGGAGACCGGGAATAGGCCCTTGCCCTTTTCCCCCAAGAACGTCGCCTGCAGGTGAATCGGGATCGGGTAGTAGACTTCGCTCCCGAAACCCGCTTCCTTCAGCCGGACGCGCAGTGCCTCCCGGTCCATCTTCTCCGGCAGCCGGATCGTGTACTGGTGGAAGACGTGCCGATACCCATCAGGGATAAACGGCACGACGTACCGATCCTTCAGCAACGAACTCAAGTGCGTGGCGTTCTCGATCCGACGCCGGTTGAACCCCTCCAGCTTCGCCAGCTGGGCCAACCCGATCGCGCCGGCGATGTCCGTCATTCGGAAGTTGTAGCCGAGCATCTCGTGCTGGTAGCGCACCCGCATCCCGTGCTGGCGCAGCATCCGAGCGGAGTCGGCGACATCGTCACGATTGGTCGTGATCATCCCGCCTTCGCCGGTCATCATGTTCTTGGTGGCGTAGAGCGAGAAGCAGGCCGCGTCCCCGAACGATCCCGCCTTCCGGCCGTTGATCTCGGCGCCGTGGGCCTGGGCCGCATCCTCAATCACCGCAATCCCGTGCCGATTCGCCAGCCAGCGGATGTCCTCCATGTTGACCGGCAAGCCATAGAGGTGGACCGGAACGATCGCCCGGGTCTTATCCGTGATCGCATCAGCGATCTTGCGAACGTCAAGGTTGTAGGTCTGCGGGTTGATGTCCGCAAAGACCGGCACCGCTCCGGCATAGAGGGCGCAGTTGGCCGAAGCGATGAAGGAAAACGGGGTCGTGATGACCTCATTTCCTTCCTTGATCCCGCAGGCCATCAACGCGATGTGCAGAGCGGTCGTGCCCGAGGAAACCGCGATGGCGTGCTTCACGCCGATGTACTCGGCAAAAGCCTTCTCGAACTCCGCCACCTTGGGACCCTGGGCGAGCATCCCGCTCCGCAAAACCTCGACGACGGCGTTGATCTCTTCGTCACCGATCTGGGTCTTTACCATGTTGACCATCTTCTTCACGTCGTTCATAGTTTCCTCCTGGGAACGTGTCGAGCCTTGAATCCTTGTTCGTTCACGTAACCGACCAGCTGGGCGGGGTTCCCCACCACCAGGCCCTTCATCGGAACGTCCTTCACGACCACAGCGCCCATGCCGACCATCGCCCATTTGCCGATCGTGACGCCACACAAGATGTTGGCGCCCATTCCGATCGAAGCACCGTACTTGACAAGAGTGGGTGAAACCACCCAATCATCGGCGCTCTTGATAGAACCGTCGGGATTGATCGCCCGCGGGTTCAGGTCGTTGGCGAACTGAGCTCCCGGCCCGATGAAGACTCCGTCCTCCACGGTCAGGCCGTGATAGAGACGAGCTCCGGACTGGATCTTGCAGTTGTCGCCGACCACCACGTCGCTGTCAATGTAGACGTGCCCGCCGACGATGCAGTTCTTCCCCAGCCGGGCGCCCTTGCGGACGTGGCTGTAGTGGTAGATCCGGGTGCCCTCCCCGAGGAAAGCACCCTCCTCCACTGTCGCCGTGGGATCAATGTGGATGCTCATTTTTCACCTCCCAGAACCTGCTTCGAAGCTTGGAGAGCGATCTCCAACACCTCGCAAGCGTCCGCCGCCGTCACCGCCGGTTTCCGCCCCTCCGAAACCGCGGCGATGAACTCCTGCAGCTCCAGCCGCAGCGGTTCCACCGTCCGGTCCGGAACTTCCGGAATCCGCCGCTCGATAAAGTTGAGGTTGTACATCGCAGCGACATGATCATAAGCGTCATAACTCTTCCCGATCGGGTAAAAAACAATCTCGCGCGAGACTAGATCAGCCACCGCTGTTCCCTTGGTTCCAACGATCGTGGTCTGCCGTACCTTGAACGGGTGCAACCAGGAGGCAGTCACCTCTGCGACTACGCCGTTCGCCGGCAAAAGCATCGTGATGTGATCTTCGAACTTGGTGGATGTCAAAGGTGAAGAACCACCCACCGCCATCACTTTGCTGAAGTTCACCGTTCCGACCAGTTGAAGAATCTGTCGAACGTTGTAGATATCGTGAATCGCCAGGTCGATCGCGATTCCGACGGCCGCGTCCCTTCCGGTCGGGAAAGGATTGAGCCGTTTAGCTTCAATCATCACTACCTGGCCGAGCTCGTCGTCTTGGATCATCTTCACCAAACGACGAATGACCGGATTGAACCACTCGATCTGGCCCACCATCAGGGTCTTTCCACGAATTTCGGCGAGCCGAACCATATCTCGCGCCTCTTCGGCCGAGAAAGCGATCGGTTTCTCCACCATCACGTGGAGATCGGCATTGAGCACATCAAAAACTACTTGGCAGTGTTGGGCCGTTGGAACCGCCACCACCACCGCGTTCAGCGATGCTCCGGAGAGCATCTCATGGTAGTCGGTGTAGGCCGGAATCCCATAGGTGTGACCGAGTTCGTCCACCTTGGGGTTCACGTCCGAAACCGCTACCAATCGGACGTTGCCGTCCGATTCTTCGAGGGCGCGCAGGTTCCGGGCGTGATTCTTGCCCATAAACCCGTAAGCGCCGATAACACCAATTCGAATCATCTCTTTCCTCCTCTTAAGGATTCAGTTTTAGGGTTCGGCCTATAAAGGTCAATGTTAATGATACCAACGAAAGCAACTTTCACCAACTAAATAAACGGTTGGGGTAAAAAAACAGCACATCGCAAACGCGAATGACGTGCCAAAAACCGCCCTATCTTTCTTGCGAAAGGACAACCGAGCGAAGCAAGGGTAGTACAGACACTGCGAAAAATCTGAAAATTATTAATTAGGGATTACCTATCCCCACTCCCCGATAGGAAAAACCAAGTTTGGTCGCTTTTTCTTTCGAAATAACGTTCCGGCCGTCGGTGAGAATATTTCCGCCCATCCATTCTTTAACCTTCTTCCAATCTAAGTTCAAATACTCATCGTGGGCCACCATCATCACCAACGCATCTGCCCCTTCTACGGCCTTTTTCAAATCTCCTTTGTATTCTTCCACGTAAGGGTCGTGAACCCTCACCTCCGCCCCCAGATTCTTCAGTTCCTTTATCATTGGAATTGAAGGAGCATCGCGCGTATCGTCACTGTTAGGGAGATAGGCGTACCCTAGGACGGCGACCTTGGTTCCTTCCAAACCCTTGCCTACCGAGTCCAACCCCTCTTTGAGAAGCTCAACAATGTGAAACGGCATTGAGTCATTGATATACCGAGCATCCGGAATGATTTTGGTTTCCAATTTTCCCTTGAGAGGCGAGATCAAAAGCCAAGGGTCTTTAGGAATGCAGTGGCCGCCGACTCCCGCACCCGGAAAATGAAGATCCACAACTGTTGGGACTTTGCTTGCAAACTCGCGCACCTTGTAAAAATCGGCGCCGAGCGCCTCACAGATCATCGCCAGCTCGTTTGCGAAAGCAATTTGAACGTCCCGATAGGTGTTGCTCGCGGTTTTGACAATCTCTGCTGTAAGAGGATCAGTTATGTCGAGGTCGACATCGACGATTTCGGAATAAAGCATTTTTACCACCTCGCCTACATCGTTTCCGAAGGCTCCGATAACTCGGTCACAGCCGCGAATATTTTTGATCAACTTTCCCGGTTTAAGCTGCTCTGGACAGTGCGCTAGAAAAAATTCTTGTCCCGACTTCAAACCGGAAACTTCCTCCAAAACCGGTTTTAACAGATCAACCATTGTCCGGGGCGCGACCGTTGACTCTAACACGATCAGGGTGGATCGCTTAAGATTTTTCCCAATGCTTTCGAGCGCTGATCTTAAAGCCAAATAGCGAGGGGTCTTGGTTTCGGCATCCACGGGAGTTTCGACGGAAATAATGATTACATCAGCGTTTTTTAATTTGGCGTAATCCAGGGAAGCCTGAAATCTTCCGGATTTGACAACTTTTTCTATCAGCTCAGTTAATCCGGGCTCTTTCCCTTCGATTGGGTTAATACCTTTATTGATCTTCTTAACCTTCTCTTCCTGAATGTCGACCCCCAAAACATCAAATCCCGCCTCCGCAAAAAGAGCCGCCACCGGCGTACCGACGTACCCAAGCCCGACGACAGCTACCTTGGCCTCTTTAGATTTGATTTTGTTTTTGAGATCAGCTAGGTATTCCATTTCAGCCACTAGATTATAACGCAGCCGTGATCAAATTCTTGCACCGACGTTGTAGAATTGTGCAAGCAAAACCAAATACCAAAGGAGGAGGTTTCTGTGGACGATAAAGGAAGAGAGCTTCTAGCGAAGGTGAAGGAAGATGGCGTTCGGGCCGTCAACCTTCAGTTTACGGATTTGGGAGGCGCGGTCAAAAGCGTCACGATCCCTTCCCATGCTTTGAAAGATGTACTCGAGAAGGGTTCCTGGTTCGACGGGTCCTCGATCGAGGGCTTCGCCCGAATTCATGAGAGCGACATGCTCCTGATGCCGGATCCCTCGACCTATCAGCTCCTGCCGTGGGAACCGGAAGAACGCAAGATTGCCCGGATCATCTGCGATGTCTACCAGCCCAACGGCAAACCTTTGCCGATGGATCCCCGCGGCATCCTCAAGCGGATGCTCAAGCGGGCAGAGAAGCTGGGATTCAACTACAACACCGGAAGCGAAGTGGAATTCTTTCTCTTCAAGGACGCCTCCACCCTCGAACCGGTGACCCATGACGTCGGCAGCTACTTCGACTTCTCCCAGGACGCGGCCCATGAAGTCCGAATGGATCTGATGGACGCCTTCGAGGCGATGGGGATGAAAGTCGAGATGTCCCACCACGAGGTCGCTCCCGGCCAGCACGAGATCGACATTCGTTACGACAACGCGCTCGTCACCGCCGACAACGTCGTCACGCTCAAGTCTGTCGTCAAGGCGCTGGCGGCGAAGCGGGAACTCTGGGCGACTTTCATGCCCAAACCGCTCGCCGGCATCAACGGTTCCGGAATGCACACCCACCAGAGCTTCTTCAAGAACGGTGAGAACGTTTTCTTCGGACCGAAAGACAAGAAGTACGGGTTGAGCCTGCTCGCCCACTACTTCATCGCCGGCCAGATGGCCCACGCCCGCGCTCTCGCCGCCATCGTGGCTCCAACCGTCAACAGCTACAAGCGGTTGGTTCCCGGCTACGAGGCCCCGGTCTACATCTGCTGGGCGCGGATCAACCGCTCGGCGCTAATCCGGATCCCCCAGTACGCTCCGGGACGGGAGTCCTCCACCCGGTTGGAGCTGCGCTTCCCCGATCCGTCTTGCAACCCCTACCTTGCCAGCGCGGCGATGCTCGCAGCCGGTCTGGACGGGATCGAACGAAGGCTGCTTCCGCCCCAGCCGGTCGAAGAGGATGTCTACCACTTCGATGACGCCAAGCTCGCCAAGATGGGCATCGGCACGCTCCCGGCGACCCTCGCGGAAGCGCTCGATGAGTTC
>DATDSA010000016.1:0-15228 GCA_035291485.1 Patescibacteria group bacterium
CTGGCTGGCGGATTTGAACACCTACGGCATGGTCCAGCTCCAAACCCGCTCCGGCAAAAGCAACAATTCCACCGACGGAACTTGGGAGGGCTGGAAGCCGTACACGGTAACCACCAACACCCTGATGCTCGACAACGCCAATACCCATACCAACTGGATCGCCAGCGATCCCGCCCTCCTCACGGTCGCCGACGGCGATGTGACTCGGGATATTGATTATTACGAGGATGAGGACGAAGCGACGGCCGGCAACCTCACCAAACTGACCGTTGGCGCCAACGCCAACACCTATGCCGAGCGGATCATCGGGGCCGCCGACCTTAATCCCTACGATTACCTCACCCTGTGGGTGCGCAGTTCCGTGACCGGCAATATGATTAAGCTGGGGTTTGGCGAAACCGCCGCGACCGAACACGAGTCTTCTTTCCACATCGACACCGTGAACACTTGGCAAAAGATCTACTGGGACATCAGCGACATCCCCGACCACGAACGCGACGGGGTTCGAAACTTTAGAATCACTGCTCTGGGAAACAGCTACACCCTCTACTTTGATAATCTGACCGCCGACCGCTACTTGACCGATCCGAGTGCATCCTTTATTACTTCCACTCCCAACGACTTTATCCAATACCGGGCGATTTTGACGACCTCTGACGCCGGTTACCTCCCGACATTGCACAATGTTAACTTCAGCTACGAGACGGGGTACAAGATGGTCCAAGTGGACGACGACAATGTCCGCCTCTATAACTATACCGGCGAGACCCAGAACGTCCGGTTGGAGGCGATCGTCTTCGGAGCGGACTTGGCGGAGTGGTATCCGGTCGAAGATCTAAGTATTGAGGCCGGCGATGTCATTGCCATCTCTGGGAGGAAGGACGAAGTAGGAGTACCCATAATCCAAAAACCGGATCGGAAATCCGATCCCAAGCTGATGGGAATCATTTCCACCAAAGCCGGAGTCGAGTTGGGAATCCCAAGGGAAGACCGGCGACTAGTGGGATTGGCAGGGAGAGTTCCGGTCAAGATCGCTCCCGATTCTCCCGCTATTGCTGCCGGCGACCTCCTTACCTCCTCTGGAACCTACCCGGGAATGGCCCAGAAGCTCACTCAGCCAGGCTTTGCGGTCGCGAAAGCGCTGGAGAGCTGGTCCCCTTCCGACCAGACAACTGAACAACCAGACAACCAAATAACTAAAATAGATGCCTTCCTCTCCGTCAGCTGGGCCGACCCGGGGGTGGTGGTAGACAACGAGGGGGATGCGGCGGAGATAATTGAAAGTAACGACAGTAACACCAATAAAGACAATGACGGCAGTAACGAGGAGGAAACAGTAACCGAACATCCAACTGATGAACCGATTAACCAATCAACCGATCAACCTGTGGAAGATACGCTAGAGCAAGCCGAAGAGCCGATTACGCAGAAAATAATCCCCTTGCAGATCGAAGCCGGCGAGGGAATTTTCCAAAGGCTGACGGTAGCAATCGAAGCGGTGTTCGAATCAATCACCTCCAAGACCGCCCAGATCACAAGCGCGATTATCGAAAATCTAACCGTCAAGCGCGTCACGGTGGGGGGAGAAACTCTCGGAGAAGCAGTCCTACCCGCTGGTTCGACTTCGCTCACCATAAATTCCTCGACGATTACTGATAGTTCTCAAGTATTCGTCACCCCGAAGGTCGCCGTTCCGGTTCCGCTGGCGGTCACGGAAATCAAACCGGGAGAGTCCTTCACAGTGGCGATCTTGCAACCACAGGAGGTTGATATCCCCTTCAGCTGGTGGATCGTTGAACAAGGAACAGCTCAGACCTCTCCTTGACGTGTACTGAAAAAAAGCACTACTATGGGAAAGACCATGCGCGAAGCAGTTGCCGGATGGGCGGAAAAATTCATTAACTGGGAAATCGTCGGGATGGCTTTTCTCCTACCACTCTTTTTCCTCCCGATCACGGTCGAGTTCTACGAGTTCAACAAGCTGGTTCTTCTCGCGGTCTTGGTGACCCTGGGCGCGCTGGCGTGGGCGCTGAAGGCGGCTCTGACCGGGAAATGGGGTATTCGCCGCTCCCCGTTTGATCTTCCCGTACTGGTGCTCTGGCTCGTCACACTCGTCTCCACCATCTTCTCCGATAGCCGGATCGTCTCTCTGTTCGGACAGTACGCCCGCTGGCACCCTTCTCTCTTCTCGGTGACGATCGTTACCGTCCTCTACTTCCTGGTCGGTTGGCACGTCAATGAGAAAACCCTCCGGCGCCTGCTCTGGGCTCTTGTTCTCTCTGCCACCGTGGGAGCACTGCTATTTCTGCCGCAATACTTCGGGGCGAATCTGTTTGGCCAAGACTGGTCCAATCGCGCCACTTTCACTCTCCTTGGTTCCCCGGCGGTCCTAGCGCTCTTCATTGGTTCCGTCGCAGGGGTAGCGCTGAAGAAACTCCTCGACGCCAAGAATCGCTGGCTCAGGGTCGCGCTGGCAGGAAATCTCTTCCTGTTCGCCGCTGCGCTCGTTCTAATGGGGAGTGCGGTGGGCGGCCTCGCCCTTGTCACCTCGGTTCTGATAACTGTCCTGACCAGCCAACTACCCGTTCTAGCCAGGAGCAGGTTCCACCTTCTGGGCGTTCTCGCCGCCGGACTGGTTTTTGCGCTGATAGTTTTCGTGCCTCCGCTCTTCGGCAAGAGCACCTTCCTCAACCGCAGTTTTCCTCAGGAGGTTACCCTTGACCTGAGGAACTCCTGGTCGGTTTCGGCGACCTCTTTCCGGCAGAAGCCGTTCTGGGGGTCGGGTCCGTCGACTTTTCTCTCGGACTTCACCAGGTTCAAGCCGCTGCGCTTTAACCAAAGCCAGCTCTGGACGATCCGCTTCGACAAACCATTCAACGAGTACCTGCTCACCTTCGCCGAGGAAGGGCTCATCGGCATCCTGGCGTGGCTGATACTGATCACGGTTGTGGTTCGGGAAGCGATCCGGAGAAAAGGGTGGGAAACCCTTTCTCTGGCGGGAGCCGTTCTGGTCGGGTTCCTTCTAACCAGCGCTACCATCCTGCCGGCGGTGCTGCTCGCGATTGCCCTAGGCACCCTCTCGCCTAATCGAGGAAACGATACCGCCGGGGCGGAGGTTAACAGAGTGGGCTGGAAGCACGTGATTCCCCTCCTCATTGTGATGGGCCTGGGGATATTCGAGTTCGTGTGGCTCTATCGTGCCTACTCCGCCGAGTACTGGCAGAGGCACTCCCGCACCACCGATAATCTAGCGCAAGCCTACAATGACCAGGTCAAGAGCGCTACCTCTCTTCCTTGGCAAACATCCTACCGGCTTTCCCTCTCTCAGACGGCCTTCTTGACCGCAAATGAGCTCGCCAAGAGAGAGAATCCGACTGAAGAGGACAAGCAACAGGTCAAACAGCTGGTCGCCCAGGCGATCAATGAGGCGCGCATCGCCACCGACCTCAATGCGCTCAACGCCGGCAACTGGGAGAACCTCGCCCAGATCTACCGTTCTCTGATCGGAGCCGCCAAGGACGCCGAGCAGTGGTCGATCGATTCCTACCAGAAGGCCATTAATCTGGACCTTTTCAATCCGCTTCTCCGGGTGGGATTCGGGGGACTCTACTTCCAACTAGCGCAGTACAGCCTGGCGGCGGAGCAGTTCAGGGCCGCCGTGAACCTGAAATCGGACTTCGCCAATGCCCACTACAACCTTGGCCGAACCTACAAGGAACTGGGAGAAAAAGCACTGGCAATTCAGGAACTGGAAACCGCTCTGCAGCTCTCTGATCCCGGTGTTCAGGGGTACGAAGAAGCCAAAAAAGTCCTCGACGAGTTAAAGAAGAAGTAGTCTCTTCCTTGCAGTATAATTAGTGTACCTGGGGCTGCTCCGCTCGACGGAGACTTTTAATGGGGAAGTGCAATCCTTCCCGGCTCCACCATTCGATTCGGTCGTCCCAACGGGGGGACGTAGCTCAACGGTAGAGCACTTCCATGGCATGGAAGGGGTTGTGGGTTCGATTCCCATCGTCTCCACCAAGATTTCGGGAAGGCCCTGGGACGGTTTGGCATAACCAAACTCTAGGGCCCTCGCCTTAAGCTCGGGCCTGTAGCTCAGTTGGTAGAGCGCACCCTTCGCATGGGTGAGGTCAGGGGTTCGACTCCCCTCAGGTCCACCAGATTGGAGGCGGAGGTGTGAACCCGCTGAAAAGCGGGTAACGGCTGTAAAGACGTTATGCCAAGTCCCATCGTCTCCACCATCCCCTTGACAAGGATCATCCCTGTCAGAGGGTTACTTAAGAAAGATGAGGGGATTAATCTTCTGACCGTTGCAGAGCAGTTCGAAGTGCAAGTGCGGTCCGTAAGCCACTCCCGATTCTCCCGAAATTGCCACCACGTCCCCCTTGGAAACCTTCTGCCCTACCCCAACCGACCATTGGGAAAGATGTCCGTAACGCACTTGATAGCCATCGCCGAGATCAATGAAGACGTATCCCCCATAACCATAATTGCAACCTGGACCGAAGGAGAAACAGGGAGCCGAGTTTCCCCCCGCCGCCACCACCTTCCCGTCGGCTGAGGCATAGAGATTTTCAAAATCAGCCGCAAAATCGATACCGCGGTGCGAATAGGTATAATCGCCAATCTTCGACTTGGACTTGGTCGGCCAGCCAAAATCTTCCAGCGGACCGCAGGACCCCAAAGCTGTTTCCAAAGATGATGCTGTGAGTTGAACCCCGGTCGGAGTAGGAATAAAAAGTTGTTTGCCAACCGGTAAATCGGCCTTGTAGGAACCAAACAAATAATTAAGCTCAATCACGCTCTGAGGATCGGCCGAATAGTGGCGGGACAAATTCTCCACCGTATCACCTGATTTGACTGTGTAAGAAAATCCCTCCAACGGAGGAATCATCAAAACTTGGCCCGGAGAGATATGGTAGGAACCGTCTTTATCGGTTTTAAGGTTATTGGCCGAAGCGATGTCGTCCGGAGTCCTGGTGAAGTTGGCGGCGATTTCGTAGAGATCTTCCCCCTCCCCAACCGTGTATTGGAAGGATTCAACCCGAGTGAGCTGGGACTCCTCGGTGTTGAGCTCGGTTTTGTTTTCCAGGATAAACGGGTTAATCGATGAGAAAGTTTTGGGCTTTTTAAAAATGATGCCGCCCAAACCGGCGGTGACCAACAAAAGGGTCAGAGACACCCCAACCAGGGTCGCGTGGGCAAAGGGGAAAGCCAGCTGGCCTTTTCTCCTGATAAAAAGACGGGAGAGCCAAGTCTTAAGCTGCTCGGTGAGGGCAAATCCGGAAAAAACGGTTCGGAATAAAACCGCGAGCACACCTCTCACACGCCGGAAGAGATAAGTGGGAAATAAACCGGTAAAGGCCCAGAGATCCTCGAAAAGAGTTTCTTTTTTTCCCTCCTCCATCAATCCCAATCGGAGCTGCGAACCATCCAGAAGGGATAAAGGAGGGCGTTCGTCTACTACCCTATCCATAAGTGTGCTGTCCCTCGCTCTGCGCTCGGGTTGCAATTTCGCGCTAACGCGAATTACCCCTTTTTGAGCACAAAAAAATGGGCAGGGGATTTCTTAGGGACAGGATTAGATTAGCAAAAATCTGGGTTGAAAGCAAATCTAGGGTCTTATCACGCTAAGGGCGGAAGATGACTCTTGAGCGAAGCGAAAGGTCTTATTTCGTCTCTTTAAGGGTCCCCAAAAACTCTTTGTTCGATTTGGTCTTCCGCAAACGCGCCACCACCAGCTCCGTCGCCTGGTCGCCCAGCGTATCCACCATTCGCCGCAGGGTGAAGATCTGTTCCAGAGTGGTCTTGTCAAAAAGCAACTCCTCGTGCCGCGTTCCGGACTTGACGATGTTGATCGCCGGGTAGATCCGCCGCTCCGCCAGGTTTCGATCTAGATGCAATTCCATGTTGCCGGTCCCTTTAAACTCCTCGTAGATCAGATCGTCCATCCGGGATCCGGTATCCACCAGGGCCGTCGCAATAATCGTCAGCGAACCGCCGTGCTCGAAATTACGAGCGGCACCGAAGAAATGCTTGGGCGGATACAGCGCAACCGGATCAAATCCCCCCGACAATGTTCTTCCGGAAGGAGGAACCACCAGGTTGTAGGCTCGCGCCAACCGAGTCAAGGAGTCCATCAAAATCACCACATCCTCCCCGGCTTCGGCCGCGCGCTTGGATTTCTCCAAACACATCTCGGCGATCCGGACTTGGTCCTCTCCCGGCTCGTCAAAGTTGGAGGCAAAAACCTCCCCC
The DNA here is from genome assembly GCA_035291485.1 of Patescibacteria group bacterium. Classification (GTDB taxonomy): domain Bacteria; phylum Patescibacteriota; class WWE3; order 9FT-COMBO-53-11; family 9FT-COMBO-53-11; genus 9FT-COMBO-53-11. The sequence continues at coordinate 6,262 of DATDSA010000016.1, forward strand.
TTCACCGAGCGGGAAATATCAGTGACCTCCTCCGGGCGTTCTCCGATCAGAGCCACCATAATCCTAACTTTAGGGTGGTTAGTGGTGATGCCGGTGGCGATGTCTTTAAGCAGCCAAGTTTTCCCGGCCTTGGGTGGAGAAACAATCGCCCCCCGCTGGCCCTTGCCGATCGGAGCGAAGAGATCGATCAAACGGGTGGAAAGCGGAGTTTCTTCGGTTTCCAGCTTCATCCATTCGTTGGGGAAGATCGGGGTCAGGCGTTCGAACCGGGGCCGCTTCTGCGCCTCTTCGGGCGACATTTCGGCCACCTTGACGACTTTGAGCAGAGAAAGATATCGTTCCCCCTCTTTGGGAGGACGGGCAATTCCTTCGACCGTGTCCCCCATCCGCAGGTCCAACCGGCGGATCTGGGAAAGGGAAACATAAACATCGGAGGGGAGGTCACCTTCTTGTTCTACTTCGGAGCGGAGAACGCCGTAATCTGGCAAAATCTCAAGGACCCCACCGACCGGGATGGTTTCGCCCCGATAGGGTGCTTCATCGCCGCCGTTGCGGCGCTGGTAACCGTTCTCCCGATAAGGGCGAGAACGAGAGTTCTCAGATGAGGATGGGATTTGTTCTTCCATTGAAATCAAAGATTTGTAGTCTAACTTGGGAAAGCGAAATCAGCGGGTAGACGACCACTGCCCCTAGTCGCCTACCCGATTGCATCATAGCAAATTGGGGGACCGATTGGCCAGTTTTAGAGGGACGGCTCGTTCCGCGAACCTAGCTTTTAAAGGCAAGATCTTCCGCCTTTAAAAGTACTTGGTCAGCTTGATCCGACGAACCAGGAAACCAAGGTATCCAAGGTAGAGAGAGACTGCCAACACACCTTCGTTGGAGCCGGTTTCAGGAAGAACTTCGCCCAAAACCTCTCCGACCTTCACGGTTGTCAGAGCGGCGCACTGGAACCACTCGTTAACGGGATTACCCTCCTCGTCCACTTTCCAGGTTTTCTTGATCTGGGCCACTGACTGCACGGTCGCTCCGTTAGGAGTGTTGCTTTTGACTTTGGCCTTGAAGGTCACTTTGACCCACTCGGTCGGATTGAGCACTCCCAGGTTCAGGCCGTCGGTCAGCCAGGCATCGGTAACAGGAGCACCTCCGCCCAGGACGTCCGACCAAGCAGTCGAACCGGGAACATAATCCACGTAAGGGGAAAGAGTCTCGGCAATAAAGACAGGGTTGATAACGGCGTCGCCCACGTTGGTGATAGAGATGGTGTAGGTCAGGACGTCACCGCGGGAAGCGGTTGATTTGTTGACCAGCTGCTTGGCATCGATCTGATAGGTCACCGCCGAGGCATTAAAAAGCGGAGCTAAGGTTAGCCCCAGGAAGGTCAAAATTGTCGCGAACAAAACTTTCCAGCTTTTCATAACTTTGTTAAGCATACCACCCAAATTCTATCATGTCAACTATAGGACTACTATCCTAAACTCTCCAGATGATGGCCTGAAATTTTTAGGAAAGCCCAGCACCTGTTGTTGGCAACAAGGTGCTGGGTCACTCTCTCGTTCTTATCGCACCGGCGTCGGAGTAGGCGCGTCTTCTTGCGGATACTCCGTGGGAGCAGGAACCGGCGTCGGTGGTTCGACACAGTCCGGTCCGCAGCTGTCCGTCGGTGTCGGCGGAGGCGGCTCAGTCGGAGGCGGGGGCAGAGTGGGCGGCGGCGGGTTCGTCGGAACCGGCGTGCGTGTTGGCGACACCGGAGTCGGCGAAACCGAAACAACCACCCCACAGATGATCTGGAACTTCACCACGGTCGTGTTAAACACTCCGTGAGAGACCAGATCAACAACCTTCCACCGGCTGACCACGATTCCCTCGTCCGTTGCAAACTCGGGAACCCAGACCGCACAGCCCGGAGGCAGCGTGGTCTCGTCCACCGCGACCCAGTAGAGACCTTCCGGTGTGGTGAAAGTGGATTGCGCCACCAACACCTTGTCGGTCGTGGTCTCCAGGATCGTCGCCTGCCGGATTGTTCCGTCGCGGGAGAAGTCGGGCGCCTGGTCGCCGTTTGTGAACGGCGAGAGGTAAACCCCGATCTCTGCGATCGGCGCCCAGGTGCCGCGGGCCGAATTGACCAACTGCTGAGTTTCCACCCGCAGAAGGAAAGAATTCGACACTCCGGACAGCGCCGCGAGTGAATCTCCGACGGCCGGAACCGAGGAGGCCCAGACGGTCAGCTGCTGTGGAGCCACCGTGGAACGGTTGGCCCCAAAGACCCCCGGTCTGGTGAAGTACTGGAGCGCCGTCAGAAACAGGCCCAGAACCAGCAACAGAATCATCGCCACGATCAGCGCCCGATTTATCCGGTCACCGTTCTGGCCCTTCTTGGGGTCAGCGGTGACGGGAGGGCTGGCCGGCGCCTTGGGAGAAACTCCCAGAACCTTCGCCGCCTTCGCTCGGGCCATCTTCTGCGACCAGCGCCTGTTGGCGCGGGTCTTCTGCCATCCCTCAAACCAGACCTGAATGATGACCCAGATCGGGAATTGAGAGATTGCCTGGCGAACTTCTTTCTCAGGAACGCCAGACGGGTCGGCCTTCTTATCGGCCATGATGGGGACCTCCTTTAGGTCTCTTAGATTTGGTTTTTAAACGAGAGTTTATCGAATCCCAACCGGTGTTGGGGTCCGATTGCTCCGGCGAACCTAGCTTTTTATGCCGAAAATATTTGGCATAAAAAGAGAGCGAGCCCCTGCCCAAAGCTCGCTCTAATTGCTAATCTAGCAAGCTGAGATGGGCTTGTCAAGTCTTATAGTTTTAAAGAACTACAACCTAGAGTATACCTTATAGTTTAACACTATGCAAGTGGTGCTCTTACCCATAGTGTTCAGGAACGGGAGAGGATTTAAGGGAGTGGGTGTGGTCATTGGGAGTTAAATCTGCGGAAAGAGATTGGCAAGCAGGTCCGTAATAATCGGGTAGGTGGTAGAGGTCACCGGCTCCAGGCCCAGCTTCTTGGCGTGCTTGATGCGATCCTCCTCACCGGTAACGGCCTTTATCTCCCCGTTCAGGCCCACCTCCCCAAAGAAGCAGAGTTTGGCGGGGAGCGGCTTCTTCAACCGCGAGGAAGCCACCGCCACGGCAATCGCCAGGTCCGCCGCCGGCTCAAAAACCCGCATTCCCAGAGAGCTTTTGACGAAGATGTCGGAACGGGAAAGATTGAGGCGGCCGTACTTGTCCAGGACCGCCAGGATCAGGAGTGCTCGCCTTGAGGCAATCCCCTGAGTCGTTCGCTTCGGATAGGCGTAGGAGGTCGGCGAGGTGAGGGCCTGAATCTCCAGTAGGAGGGGGCGAGAACCCTCCAAAGCAATCATCAACGCCGAACCGGGAGAAGAGCGATGGTGTTTGAGAAAAGCGGCGGAAGGATCGGTGACCTCCGCTAGGCCTTTCTTCCCCATCTCAAAGATCCCCACCTCGGAGGTGGCCCCAAAACGGTTTTTCTGGGAGCGAAGGACTCGCAGAGAAGAGAATTTGTCTCCTTCGAACGCCAGAACCACGTCGACGATGTGCTCCAGGAACTTCGGCCCCCCGATCTGGAATGTTTTGGTGACGTGCCCGGTCATCACCACCGGCACGTTGCGGGCCTTGGCGAAGTTGGTCAGCTGGGCGGCGGCGTACTTGAGTTGGGACGGAGAACCACCCGAACCGGTGGCGTTTTCGGAGGTCGTGGTCTGGAGAGAATCGACCACCACCAACCCCAGCTTGTCCATCTCGGCCAACTCGGAAAGGATCAGCTCCAGGTCGGTTTGGGCCAGGAAATAGAGGTTATCGGCCTTAATCCCTAGCCGCTCCGCCCGCCCCGCGATCTGCTCCTCGGACTCTTCACCGGAGACATAAACCACCGGATTCTTCTTACCGATTTTTTCCGCGACCTGCAGGAGCAGAGTGGACTTCCCGATTCCCGGAGGGCCGGAGAGCAGGACCGCCGATCCGGGAACAATTCCCTCGCCCAGAACCCGGTCAAACTCCCCAATGCCAGTTGTAAGCCGTGCGACAGTAGTCTGGGTGATTTCGGACAGCTTCTTGGGCTTCCTTGGTCCCGTTACTGATGTTACTGATTTTATTGACGTTACTTCCTTTAATGTATTCCACTCCCGGCAAAACTGGCACTGCCCCTGCCAGCGCAGGTGCTCCCCGCCGCATTCACCACAGACAAATAAAACTTTTGATTTAGGCACGGAATTAGTTTAGCACCAGGACGTGGTTTAGTTATTTGGTGATTTAGTGTTTTGGTAGAACCAAACAACCAGACAACTAGATAACTAGACAACCAATCAGCGCCAAGCGGCGCCGACGGCTTTGAGGGAGAGAGCGATCTTCTGTTTCTTCGGGTCAACCTCCAGCACGCGGGACTCCACCTCGTCCCCTTCCGCCAGCGGACCGGTGGTTTCGGTGACGTGGATCAGGCCCTCGATCCCGGGTTCCAGCTCCACAAAAGCCCCGAAGTCGGCGATCTTGGTGACCTTCCCCTTGATCTTGGAACCAACGGGATATTTCTCGGCGATCTTTTCCCAGGGGTTGGGAAGGGTTCGACGATGAGAGAGCATCACTCGTCCCTCCTCCGGAGAAACTCCCACCACTTCCACTTTGAGCCCATCGCCGGCCTTGACCACCTTGGTCGCGTCCGCCACCTTCTCCCAAGAGAGTTCGGAAACGTGGACTGCTCCTTCCATAAATTCCTCATTTTTGGCGGGACGGAACTGGACAAAGACAGCAAAAGGAGTCGTCGAGGTAACGATGCCGTCATACTTCTCCCCGATCTTTATCTTTCCCAGGGCGGTTCGCTCCAGAGCCTTCTCACCTTTGCTCAGGGCCTCCCGCTCCGAAAGGACCAACCGATCGATCTCCCGGTTTATCTCGATGATCTTGGCCTTGACCACTTTTCCGGCCAGTTTTCCGGAGTTGGCGAGCATTTTGTGGGAGAGTGCCAGGTGGGAGAAAGGAATGAAGCCCCGCAAGGAACCCATTCTGGCGACCACTCCGCCCCGATTAGGACCGAGGATTTCAACCTCCAAAATCTTTTCCTCCTCGTAGGATTTGGTAGCCTCGCGCCAGTCGCGCTCCACCTCGGCTTTCTGGAGAGAAAGGAGGATAAACCCTCGATTATCTTCGGCCTGAACCACCGTTGCCAAAACCTTGTCACCGGGTTTAAGTTTGGCGGCGGTATCGGCCTCATCCTCGAGCTCACGGCCGGCGACCAATCCTTCCGCCTTTGCCCCGATATCCAGGACAATCTCATCTTTCCCTTTGGAGAGGACGATTCCCTCCACGACATCCCCCGGCCGAAGGGTCTTGACCTGGGCCGACACCTTTTCCAAAAGCTTGCCCATTTTCGACTCATCTCGAAAAGATGATCCTCGAGCGGAGCGAGAGGTTCTTATATCGTTCATATCAGAGATGATATTAGCACGGAGAAGTTGGTCCAACAAAAAAAGCCGATCAGCGTAAAGCTAATCGGCCAAAGGGCTCAAACTGACGAGAGCTCGGTGATCTTCTCCAGTCGGATCGTTCCTTCAGGAGCGTTGTTGACCAGCTCTCCATGGTCCCACACCGAGGGGTGAGGGATGTAGACCGGCTTGTAGCCGAGTTTTGCCGCCGGCACCAGATCGGAGCCGATGGAATCGCCCACCATCACCGCTTGCAGATCGGGACGAAGCCGGCGCAGTCGATTCAGGGTCGGCAACTTCTCCCACTTCACCACCCGAAATTCCCGATTTGAAGGGAAGAAGCGCCGCAGGTTGTAGCCGCGCCACTTCATCCACTGCACCCGCACGTCGCCGGCGGTGATGCAGTAGATCGGGTCGCCTCGGGATTGAAGAAGGCCTAGAGTCTCTTCCACTCCCGGCATCATCCCCCGATTGCGATAGGTTTCCTCGGACAGCGCTGTCATCCCGATTTCCCAGGACCTCCGCTCGATGGCCGGATCTGGTTCGATCCCGGAATGACGACAAACCTCACGATAGGCCTCAACCATCGAACCGGGAAAACGTTCCCGATGCGCTCGCATCGTCTTGAAACGCTCTTTGTCGACGTCGCGCAGAAACTCGATGAACTTCTCGTAATGAGGAGCCTGATGCTCCATCGCATCGATCAGCATCAACCCCCAGTTGAAAGTCGCCCGGGCGTAGTCGATCCCGGATGTGATCAGCGTCCCGTCGAGGTCGAAGACCCAAAGGTTCACGGAATCTCTCCTTCTTCAAGTTTTGGTTAAGTTCAATATAAGGTGAAAATTTGATGGAGTCAATAAGGGAAGGAGAGCTTGCCGGCAGGAAATTAACTGTTCAGATATTCTTCCTTACTTCCCGCGTCTGCGGCATCGAAAGATCGATAATTGACTAACATTTCTTCTCCCTTCCCTATATCACGATTTGCGACTCCCAGTAGCTCTGGTTCGCCAGGAGATGCAACGGCATCAATATTGTTGTGGATTGAGTGATTGGTAAATCGGCTGTCGTCGATCGAATAAATATATTTACCGGTAATTTTAGATAGAGAAGCGTAACGACCTATTAATTCGCGGTGTTTCGGCGGCATCTGGTTTACTTCTTCTGGATCGAAAACAATGTCAAAGCGCGGATTAAATTTCCAAGTTGTAGTACCTTTTGTAATTTCTTCGTCAGCGAATAATCCAATCCCGTTAATCTTACTAGGTTTTGCGCTGGCTTTTACTGTAAGCATCTTGACAATGATCAAAATAACTTTCTACGTGATTGTCTTTTGATATTCCAAAACGTCATTCGTAAATCCGGAATTTTATATTGGTGGGCTCAGATGGACTCGAACCATCGACCCCTGTCTTATCAGGACAGTGCTCTGACCAGCTGAGCTATGAGCCCGAACCTAGAAATACGCTACGCGTATTTTAACACCATCAAAAAAGTCCGCCGGAGGCGGACTTTTCTGTTCCAGAACAAGAGCAAGGAAGGAACCAATGGCAGTTTTCAAAGCAAACTACCAAACTCAACCATGGATCCGGCGTGAGGGCCAGATCCTTAGAATTCCTGCCTGCTTTCCTCCGTTTGGTCATCCGAAGAAAGGCGTTGGAATGCCGGAATCCTGGATACTCCTTAGAAAGGAGGTGATCCAGCCGCAGATTCCCCTACGGCTACCTTGTTACGACTTAATGTTAATCGCTGGTTCCCGCTTGGTCCGCCTTGCGGCGAGCTTCAGCGAGCCCCAACTTTTCCCATCTGACGGGCGGTGTGTACAAGACCCGAGAACGTATTCACGGCCGTATAGCTGACCGGCCATTACTAGCGATTCCTACTTCATGGGGGCGAGTTTCAGCCCCCAATCCGAACTGAGACGACTTTTGAGGATTAGCTCAGCGTTGCCGCTTCGCAACCCGTTGTGGTCGCCATTGTAGCATGTGTGTAGCCCAGGATATAAAGGCCATGCTGACTTGACGTCGTCCCCACCTTCCTCCCGGTTGCCCGGGCAGTCTCGCTAGACATAAATTAACTAGCAATAGGGGTTGCGTTCGTTATGGGACTTAACCATACAGCTCACGCCACGAACTGACGACAGCCATGCAACACCTGTGCAAGCTCCCTTGCGGGTCGGTCACCTTTCGGATTCCTACCACTTGCATGTCAAACCCTGGTGAGATTCTTCGGTTATCATCGAATTAAACCACATGCTCCACCGCTTGTGCGGGTCCCCGTCAATTCCTTTGAGTTTTAGCCTTGCGGCCGTACTCCCCAGGCGGGACACTTAACGCGTTAGCTTACGCCACCCAAAACTGGATAGCTAGTGTCCATCGTTTACGGCTAGGACTACACGGGTATCTAATCCGTTTCGCTCCCCTAGCTTTCGTACCTCAGTGTCAGGAAAGGCCCAGGTGGCTGCCTTCGCTTTCGGTGTTCCATCGCAGATCATCGGATTTCACCCCTCCTTGCAATGTTCCGCCACCCCCTACCTTCCTCAATTTCGGAAGTATCTCGACACGTTCCGCGGTTGAGCCGCGGGCTTTAAGCCAAGACTTCCCGAAACACCTACGTACTCTTTAAGCCCAGTAAATCCGGATAACGCTCGCCCCCTACGTTTTACCGCTGCTGCTGGCACGTAGTTAGCCGGGGCTTCATCCTCTGCCTTTCGGCAAATTAAGAAGTTTACAATCTTTCGACCTTCATCCTTCACGCGGCGTCGCTGCATCAGACTTGCGTCCATTGTGCAAGATTCCCGATTGCTGCCACCCGTAGGCGTATGGCCCTTGTCTCAGTGCCATTGTGGGGGGTCATGCTCTCACACCCCCTACCCGTCGTAGCCTTGGTAGGCCGTTACCCTACCAACTAGCTGATGGGACGCGGGCCCATCTCCAAGCGATAAATCTTTACCCTTGCGGGACTATCGGTGATTGTCCCCGATTTCTCGGGGTTATCACTGACTTGGAGGTAGATTCCCACGCGTTACTCACCCGTCCGCCACGCCACTCCTTGCGGAGCGCGTTCGACTTGCATACCTTAGGCACGCCGCCAGCGTTCATCCTGAGCCAGGATCAAACTCTCAATATAGAAGCTCAAGTTGAGCTGACGACAGATATTTTATAAGGTCATCTGTCAAAAACCTCCAAAATCAATTGGAATTGACGCGTACTTAAGCGATGCTTCGCATCGCACTAAAAGAACTTAAGAACCTAAAAACTTAAGAACAAAGTTCTTCCGTTTCTCGGTTTTTCGGTTTCTCGGTGCGTTGCGTCAGCAACGCTATTCCTATCACTATTCAATTGCTAAAGAGCGATTTTACCCCTGCAGAAGCCCCCCAAAGATACAAAAAACACGCTTCCCATGCGTGTCATATCCCTCGGACACACGATTTTTTAGGAAATGCTTGGCGTGTTTGTCTCCTTGTAAAAAAGCTTAATGCTTAAGGCTGTTTTAATTATAACCCCGCCCGGGGCTGTTGTCAAATTGGGCGGGG
>DATDSA010000017.1:0-16942 GCA_035291485.1 Patescibacteria group bacterium
GAGATCCAGGAGGTCCGCCGCGTCGCCGAGAGACGGCAATTCAAGAGCGGTAAGGGAACGGTGGAGAAACTCGATTTTGCCCCCTACTACGATTCCGCCCTCAAAGGCAGCCTGGAGGAACTGAATCAGGTTTCCAAGGCGCCCATCGTTCGCAAGCTCAAAATCGTGGTGGACTGCGGCAACGGTACCGCCGGTCTCTACGCTCCCCAGATGCTGCGGGACTTGGGGTGCGAGGTGATCGAGATGCATTCCCGGCTCGACGGTACCTTCCCCAACCACGGCCCGGACCCCACTTTGGGTCCGAACATGTTGGAGGCCATCAACAAGGTCAAAAAGGAGGGAGCGGACCTGGGGATGGTGTTTGACCCCGACGCCGACCGAGTCAACGTCTGCGACGAGAAGGGTTTTGTGCTCTGGGGAGACGGAATCCTGCTCCTCTTCGCCCGCGATATCCTCTCCCGCAATCCCCGCACCGAGATCCTGTACAACACTCAGTGCTCACCCTCTGTGGAGGAGGACATCGTCGCCCACGGGGGAATCCCGGTGATGGTTCCGACCGGGCACTCCCTGGTGCTGAACGAACTCCGCTTCTACGGGGGAGTTTTCGCCGGCGAATACAAGTGCCACTTCTACTTCTACGACCACTACTACGGCTTTGACGACGGCATCTACGCCGCACTGCGGTTAGTCAAGATACTTGAGAAAACCACCGAACCACTCTCCAAAATTATGGGGGATGTTCCCTTCTACCATTCCACCGGGGAGATCGAGATCCCTATCCAGGACGACCGCAAGTTTGAAGTTCAGGAAAAGATCAAGAATGAGCTGCGCCGCCGCTATTTTGTCAACGAGATGGACGGGGCGAGGGTCAAGTTCCGCGACCTACCCGATACCTGGGGGCTGATGCGGGCCTCCGGCACTTTTCCCAAACTGGAGATCTTCGCCTGGGCGCGGACGAAAGAGAATGTCATTGCCGCCAAGGAGACCCTGATGAAAGAGGTTCAGAAGTACATGTAAACTTTAGCTATAGTTAAGACTGAAATGGTGACGCTTACGCCTCGAAAAATATCCGAGATGAAAGAGGTGGCCTATCGGCCGGATGAGATTGCCCTCGACGGGGAAGACCAGGCCTACATCGTCATCCGTAACCCCGGCAACAACCTGACCATCTTTCCCCACTACCGGCTGGGATCGGAGTATCCCAAGACCTACGGCCACTTCCACGTTCCACCCTATGCCGAGAACTATCAGGTGGTTTTTGGGCGGGCCGGTTTTCTTCTCCAGAAGATGGAGGGGGAGAAGGTGATCGGGGCGCAGCTGAAGACCCTGGAGGTGGGGGAGAAGTTCACCGTTCCGGCGGGATGGGGTCATGTCGCGCTCAATCTGGGAGAGGGCTATCTCATCACCCAGGACGACCATGACCCGGCCCACTTCGATAACGATTACTCTCTGGTTAAGAAGATGCGGGGGTTCGCCTATTACATTTGCGATAGCAAAATGACGAGCCCAAGCTCTAGCCCCGCTTCGCGGCGGGCAACCGAGCGGGAGCGAGGACAGCACCTCGTTGAGGATGGCGGGAACTGGAAAGCGGTCCCCAACCCCTCCTACACCGAAGTTCCAACCCTTGAGGTGGTCTAATAATGGTCCAGAACGACATCGAAAGCTACTCGCCAAAAGAATCCGAGAGAGAAAAGCGGCGTGACAAGAAACGGCAGCCCCGGATGGAAATATCAGGAAGAAGCGTCTTGGGATTGGCCCAGATCATCGCCAACAGAGCGAAGGGAGGAGCCAAGCTGCCGAAGAGGAAGAGGAAATAAAAATGGACGGCCGAAGAAACGACCTAGCATTTAGCGCCATAGCGCTACGCACTATAGCGACAAAATGAATTCGCTTACATTTCTGCAGGAAATTGGTTTTCGGGATGCCGCCTCCTTCGGGGAAGAGGCCGCCGCGCTGGGAGACCTGACCAAGATCGGCGCACCGATTTCTCCCGCTTTTGTTATTCCCACCTCCGCCTGGGCCGAATTTATGAGCAGCAAACCGGCTCGGCAGGTGATTGCGGGAGGGATTGGTCCAGATCTGCGCCGCGATATGGCGGGCCTTTCTTTTCCCTCCCGGTTGGCGCGGGAGGTGGGTGATTTTTACCGGCGGCTGTCCGGTCCCCGGGATATCTTTGTAAGGGTTCGCTCCGGGGGCCAAGAGGAACGCGTGGCCGGGGTGGCCGACCTTCTCTCCGCCATCAAAAAACTTTGGACCGAACACCTCCTGTCCGTCGCGGCGAGAGGGGGAGACCTATATCGGGAATCCCAACCGGTTCTGATTCAGCAGGAGACCGTTTTCGATTTTTCCGGCCGGCTTTCCACTTCCTCTCCGGAGCTAGCCTCGGCCGATCTCTGTCTGGTAGAGGTGGACTACCCGCAAGGTAAGGAGAGATTGGTTTTTGAAAAGAGTACCGGTACCTTGGTGCGGCGACTGGTTTCCGGAATGGTCGAGGGAGAACTCGAACCCCATAATCTGAGCGAGCTCTCGGTTTGGGCGGCGAAGGTGGAAAAGATTCTGGGCGGGGCTTATCAGCTGAACTGGAAATTCTGGCGGGGCCAGATCGCTTTTGAAGGAATCTCCCGATTGTTCCTACCGAAATCAAAGGCCTTTGCCCTCCCCCTGTGGATGGAGGTATCCGGCGACGTGGGAGAGGTCAAGGATATCGGGGGAGTGGTGGTGGCGGATGCCAAGCTGGCGGCGGAGCTGGCGGTCCGTTTTCCCCAAAAGCCGGTCCTGTTTTTCCTGGAGCCTTTCAACTTTGACCAGCTCGATGCTTTCCGAGAGGGGAAGCGGCGAGTGGGGTTGAAAAATCTGCACCTCATCCTTCCTCCGGTTCGAACCGTGGATGGAATGAGAGAGCTGAAGCGCTATCTCTCCGGAGAGAAAATCCAGCGCGGCCCCAATCTAAAGTTTTTCTTTCAGGTGGCCTATCCCTCCAACGTCATCTTGATGGAACAGTTCCTGCGGATCGGGGTGGACGGAGCGATTCTCAACGAGGAGGAGCTCTCCCGCTCCCTCCTTGGAACGACCGAGCGGGTCGAACCGGATGAGTCTCTTCTCTGGGCGATCAAAGAATCCTATCGGCAGTGCCAGCTGGAGGGAGTGGCGTTGCTGTACCGGGCCTCCCAGGTGAGGAATTGGATTCTGGCGGAAGCGGCGCGGGTCGGCATCGATGGCATCATTGTTCCTCAGCACCAATATTCGCAGTACTCCCGTCTCCTTCAGGAAGTAGAAGAGGAGCGCCTCAATCAGAATTCCGTTTCGCGATGACCTCTCTGATTTCCAGCTTGGTTGATTTCGCTCAGAACCTGGTGGCGACCGGCGGCTACGGCGGGATTTTCTTTGTGGCTTTTTTGGAGAATTTTTTCCCTCCCCTGCCCTCCGAGCTGATTTTTCCGTTCGCCGGGTTTGTGGCGGGTCGGGGGGAGATCTCTCTCGCGGGGGTAATTCTGGCTGGAACCCTCGGCACTCTGCTGGGAGCCTGGTTTTGGTATGGATTGGGTTGGTACCTGGGGCGGGTCAATCTGGAGAAATTTCTCAAGAGGTTTGGTCGGATACTGCGGATTCACTTCACCGATGTAGAACGGGCGGAGAGTTGGTTTCGGCGCTTCGAGACCCCGGCGATCTTCTTCGGCCGCTTGGTGCCGCTGGTTCGGACGCTGATTTCGATTCCGGCCGGCTTCGGCCGAGTTCCCGCTTGGCAGTTCAGCGTCTTGAGTTTTGCCGGCTCGCTCCTGTGGATCGGATTCCTGGCGGGAGCGGGATTCCTTCTTGGGGAAAATTGGGTGGGGATTGTCCCCCTGGTGCAAAACTACGAACTGGTGCTGGAGATCGCGCTCATTCCGGCGGTTTTCCTCTTTGGTTACTGGCTCTACCGCCATCACCATCGCTAGCGGCTGCTTTTCTTGCGTGGTAATATCAATTAACTAAACCCATAGAATAAGCCCCGACGCCTTCGGGTTCGGGGCTCCGACTGAAACGTCGGAGGAGGGAGATTTGGACAAACGGCCTCGGGCGCTCCTGGCCCCCGACCCTCGACTCTTGCTCGATCTTTTTCCGGAATCGCTCTGTACCAAGATTTCCCAGGCCGGCCTCTGCTTTGTGATCGATGACGACGGGACCATCTCGAACTCGCACCCGATGTACATCGATTGGCTGGCGAGGAAGCTCCACCGTCCGTTGCGGCCGGAAGACAACAAGCACTATAACTTCTCGGACGTACATCCCCAGGCCCTGGGAATGCTGAAGGTGGGTGTCTTCGGAAAACCCCGAATGCATATCGACCTGCCGGTGGTTCCGGGGGCTGTGGAGGCGCTCCGGGAGATCCACAGGAAGGGTATCCCGATCTTGATCCTGACGGCTCGGCCGCCTCGGAGCGGAATGGTGCGGGCTACCTACCGACACAAGAGGAACCACCGGATCCCCTTCGACATCATGATCTTTTCGCCTCGGAAAAAGGAGATCATCAAGGCGATCAAGAGGATCAGCCGTCAGGTGGTGGTGGTGGACGACGATCCCTCGGTGGCAACGTCGATCTATCAGCTGACAGGGGTGTTCGCCATCCTGTTCGGGGCTTCCTACAACGAGCACATCAACCGAGATGGTCTGGTTAGGGTCGATAAGAAGAATGGCAATACTGCCTGGGATGAGGTGCTCTCGATCGTGCGTCGCAAGGTCATGAACGGCCGCAGCTAACAACCTGCGGCTTTTTTATGGTTTGTTGATGTGGGCGAGGGAGGCCCTTCGGCCGAAGAATATCAGCAATCCAAAACCGGCCAAGACGGCCAGCTCCGGGAGCCGCAACGGCCAGTAGAGGGGACGGACCAGTTCGGAAACCTCTTCTTCGGCCGAGACCTCCTTCTCTTGGAAATCCTGAGCGGAGACCCGAACTCGGAGTTGCTCTTCCCCTTTCGTCCCGAGACCGGGGGAAGTTAGCGCCACCGTGTAGGAGGAAGAGGCCCCCGGAGGAAGGGTGCCGATCTCCAGATTTGGATTCTCCAGACCGAGGAGACTGCTCTCAATTTCGGCCTGGGCGGCGAAGGCCGAAGTTTTTCCGGTGTTGGTCACCGTGATTTTTGCGGAGGAACCCAGTGGCGAAAGGATGAACCAGGGGAGTTCCATTTCAACCTCAATCCGGGGAGACTCCTCGACGACCTCCTTTTCAGTGGAAAAAGCGACCGCGACATCCTTCTGGTTAGGGTCGGTTTTGTAGCTGCCGGCCGGCAGAGGATACTCGGAGGATTCCCCCTTGACCACGAAAGCTAGATGAGAGAGGTCGAAGGCCGAGAAGTAGTCGCTCCCGGAGGTTGATCCCCAGGTGGGGTCGATCATGGTCCATCCCGGACCCGGAATGTAGACCTGGGGCCAGGCGTGGAGCACATCCCCCTCTACTCGCAGAGAGAGCGGCCGGTTGGTGTCGTCCGCCGTGTAGGCAAATCCGTTGACCTCTCGGGCGGGAATACCGGCGGCTCGGGCCACCGCTACAAAGAGATCGGTGTATTCCATGCAGACGGCCTTGTCCGGCTGGGCCAGAGCGGCCAGGGCGCCCAGCCTCACCAGTTCTCCGCCCTCCAGTTTTTTATAGTCATAGGAGAGTTTTCCGGTGACGAAGGAATAGATCTGGCGGGAGATCCCCGCCACCGAGTTTTTGGGGTCGGTCAGTTTTGCGGCCTCCGCCTTGATCTCAACGGTCGAGGTCTCCCAATATTTTTGGCTTCCCGTGTACTTGGAAACAAGTTCTACCGGCAGGGAGGACAGTTTGTCAGTTCCAAACTTTCGGTCGGGGTAATACAGCGCCAGCCAACCCTCCCAAACTACGTCCTTTTTTTCCAGGGGCCTTAGGTTGTATCGCGCCAGGTAGTTGCCGTCGGCATCAACCCTAATGGAAACGGGAGCCGGCAGCAGGCTGTTTTGAACTATCTCTTGGTAGCCCATCAGATCGGGAGGAAGGGCAATCTCGGTATAGCCAAAACCAACCCGGGTGTTTTTGAGGTGGTAGGTGAGAGTCAGTTGGTAGAGCTGAAAATCGCCAAAACCCATCCGCGGCGCCCCCTGCAGGAGGGCGGATTTGTTGTAACTGATCTGACGGCGCTGATTGGAAACTTTTTGGGAGCTCGGCGAAGGGAATTGAAAGATCGGTGATCCAAAACTGACCGGAACCGAAACCGTCAGGTTGTAGGAAGAGATGTCTTTTAATCCGGTGATTTTGAGAAGGTTTATTTCCCAGATCAGTCCGTTCCGGTTCACCAGGCCCGGAAAATCATAGGCAATTCCGAAATTAAGTTTGTTTCCTTTTCCGTAGACCCGCGCCCGAAAGTTGAGAGTCACGACTGTTTTTCCGCCGCTTTTCTTGACCACAGGATTGAGGCTTCCGGTGGAATCCCAGGCCGTGACGTTTTTCGGCGACTCGCTGCCGATCGTAAATTTGTATTGGGAAACGAAATACTGGCTAGTGAGATTCTCGATCGTGACATTCTGGGAAACTTCCAGAGTTCCGTCGCCGGCGGCGACGTAGGCGGCCGTATAGTCGGTTTTAAATTCCCCTGCCGCCTGAGTTCTTCCGTGCGGAGAAAAAGTCGGGAAGATGCTCAAAAATAAAAAAAACGCGAGGAGAAAAGACACTGCCTTCGGCATCAGAAAGATGGTAACATAATGAACGGCTGCCGATTTCGGCAACCTAGAATTTTGAAAGGAACTAAATTAACGTGATTAAGATTTTGAAGGTATTTTTGGCATCGGCGGTGGCTCTTTTTGCGACGGCTCAGGTTGTTCCAGGGGTTTCTTATCAGAGTGATTTTAGGATCCTCCTAGCGGCCGCTCTGGTTTTTGCATTCATGCATTCCATCGTGAAACCCATCCTTAATTTCATCACTTTCCCATTTAACTTCCTTACTCTGGGACTGGTGTCCGCTCTTCTCAACATTGTAATTTTCTATGCGATTACCTACCTGGTTCCTTCCTTCACATTTTCGGCCGCATCCTTGGCCGGTTTTGCCTTGGGGACGGGAGGGGTGATCGTGGTTGGGGCGGTGGTCGCGGCGGTTTTCCTGGGACTCTTTGAAAAAATTCTCAATGTCTGACGCGCTCGCACTGGTGCAGATTATTTTGGCGATTACCCTCGCTGTGCTAATTCTTCTTCAAGGTCGGGGAGCGGGGTTATCCTCTTCTTTTGGCGGCATGGGGAGAACTTTCCAAACCCGCCGCGGAATAGAGAAAGTTTTTTTCTACGCCACCATTATCCTATCAATCCTTCTGGTTATTTCAATTATGGTTTCGGTAGCGATTTAAATGCGCCGCTATATCCTGTTGGTTCTTGTTTTGGCAGTGTTAGGTGGTTGGTTGGCCCTGCGAGTGAGTTGGGGAACCACCTTTACGGAAGGAGTCGTCGGTCAGCCGGTGGATCTCATCCCGGGGCAAGGACCCACCAATCTGGTGGATGAAACTCTGGAGAAGTTGTTGTTTCGGGCGTTGTTTCGTTACAACGAGGCCGGAGAAATCGAATCCGATCTGGCGAAAGAGTACCGGCTCTCGGCCAACGGCCGAATCTACACGGTAACCTTGGAAGAGGCGGTTTGGCGGGACGGCCGCCCGATCACCGCTGCCGATGTGTCTTTCACCTTCACTCGGGATTCGGCCTTCGCCGATATCACCATTGAGCAAGAGGGGGAGAGGGAGATTCGGTTCGTGCTGAAAAATCCTCTCGGCTCATTTTTGGATATTCTCACCCGACCAATTGCTCCGGCCCATTTTCGCGAGATTGGCCTGACAAGCCTGGGCAGCCGAGAGTTCTTCATTTCCGGAATCACGCAGGAGGGGGAGACCGTCAAGGAAATTGCTTTCAAAACAACCGGATCTGCCCAGATCAAAAACCTTCAATTCAAGTTTTTTAAAACGGGAGAGGATTTAATCGCAGGAGCGAGGAGTGGGGAGATCGATGGGTTGGTCGCGGACAATTTCTCCGACCCCTCTTTCACCCTCTATCAAACCCCCATCTATTCGCAGTATTTTGCCGTTTTTTTTAATCTGGAATCTTCGAATAGCTTGGTAAAGAACAGCGATTTTCGGCGGGCGGCAGCGCTCAAAACCCCCCTGTTTTCGGAAGGATCGCGGGTTTTTGGCCCGCTCTCCGGGACCTGGGCGCAAGGAAAACTCTCTTTTCCCACCTACCAGAAGAAGAGGGCGGAAAAATTTAAAGGATCACTCACGATCACTGTGGCAAAGGCGGGGTCCCTGCCGCAGATTGCCCAGGAAATCTCTCGGTCTTGGAAGGATAATTTGGGAATAACCGTGAATGTGGACGAGGTTTCGGCCGATGCCGCCAATGGAATTCTGCAGGACCGTTCCTTCGAAGCAATCATTTTGGGGCAGGAACTGGAACGCGACCCCGACCGCTACAATCTCTGGCACTCCAGCGCCAAAGATTTTCCAGGCCAGAACATCAGTGCCTATGCCGATCCCCGGGCGGACCGCGCTTTGGAGGAAGGACGAAAGGCCTTTTCTCGTTCCTCCCGCCGAAAGCACTACCTAAATTTCCAAAAGCTTTTTGTCGAAAACAACCCGGCGATTTTTCTCTATCATCCTAAACTCTCCTATTGGGTAAACAAAAAATTCGTGGGGCCTAATTTGAGCGGGATTTTTAATTTCGAGGAAAGATTTTGGAATTTCTCTGGGTGGCGGTTACCATTTTCTAAAACCGGAGAGTAAGAACCTTTTGCTTCGCTCAAGAACCTTAATTTTGAAAACCGGAAAGTAAGTCTGAAAAAACGGCTCCCGGATTATCAGCCGTAACCACCGCTGAGGACACAACCGCCCCGGCCGCTCCCAGTTTGAGAGCAGTTTCGATGTCTGCTTTTGCGTGTACTCCGGCTCCTATCAGAAGAGGAATATCTCCGGCGGCTTGAACGGCTTCGGAAATTATTTCTGGTTTGGCGCTCGTGACCGAGATATCACCACCGATGAGTTCCGGCGGCTCATAGGCGATATAATCCGGGGAGAGATTTTTTAAATCGGCCACTCTCTGGGGATCCCGCGCAAAAACCAAGATTTTCAGGCCGGATTCCCGAGCTAATCTCATGGTTTCTTTAATCACTTCCATCTCAAGAGGATGTTCGCTGTGGTTGAGGAATGTACCGGTCACCCCGGCGGATTTTGCGTCCGCGGGCGAAAGATATCCGGTAAATTGGCCCTCTCCGGCCGGGTCGGTGTGCTGCGCCCAAACCGGTGATTCGGTATGCTTCGCCACCTCGGCCAATTCCAGCGATGGGGGAGCGAAGCCAATTTCTACTTGAGGAAAATTTTGGGACACGGTGGTGAGATCCTGAGCGAGCCGGAGAGCGTTCGGACCGATCGCCTGCGGATAGGTTTTGAAATTGATTAGAATCACATCTAAAATATAACAATATCTCTTGTTCCTAACCAGGATGCGGTAAAATATAAGGTGTTAGCCGAGCTAGCCAAGTTGGTCACGGCACGCGCCTGAAGAGCGTGGGATCTCGGTTCGATTCCGAGGCTCGGCACCATTGCGAAGCAATGGCTAGGTTTGCGCAAGCAAGCCGTCCCAGTGCGCGGCGGTAGTTCAGTGGTAGAACGCTTCCTTGCCAAGGAAGAGGTCGCCGGTTCAAATCCGGTCCGCCGCTCCACTCGCAGGTGGACGCGATTGCGTTGCAATCGCTAGCATCTGCTCACTACTACGTTCGCAGGTGTGGCGGAATGGTATACGCGCAGCGTTCAGAACGCTGTCCCGAAAGGGTTGGAGGTTCGAGTCCTCTCACCTGCACCAGTGGCGGAGATGGCGGAATTGGTATACGCGCAGTCTTGAGGAGGCTGTGCCGAAAGGCTTGAGGGTTCAAGTCCCTCTCTCCGCACCATCGGTTTTTCGATGGCTAGAACTTGCGTAGGCAAGTCGTCCCATGGGCGATTAGCTCAATGGCAGAGCGCTTCGTTTACATCGAAGATGTTGGGGGTTCAAATCCCTCATCGCCCACCATTTACCTTAGGCGAATGGCTAGGTTTGCGAAGCGAGCCGCCCCATTTTATTAGCTTATCTATCCCGAAATTAGCTAAAATCAACTGATGATATCGGATGAAGAGCTTATCAAGGTTCTTTTAGAGAAGGGATTGATCACCGATTCCCAGGCCGAAGAGACCAAGGTTGAGGCGAAATCAAAAGGAATTTCGGTCTACTATCTCCTCTTGGAAAAACAATTTGTTCGGGACGAACAGCTTGCCAATATTTTTTCGGAATACTACAAAGTTCCCGTGGCGCCTCTGGGGAAGGTTAGTATCAAGGACGATGTCCTGAGCGTTCTTCCGGAGATCGTTGCCAGCTCCAAGCTGGCGGTTGTTTTTGCGATGGATAGCACCGGAATAAAGGTGGCGATGTCCGACCCCAAGAATTTGGAGCTGGTGGAATTGATTCGCAAAAAGACAGGGCAAAATGTTTCGGTTTACTATGCCACTCCGAGGGAAATTGACAACACTCTCAGAATTTATCAGAAGGATATCAAGGGAGCAATCCAGAAGTTGGTAGAGGGAGCGGCCAGTGAATCCAAGCGCCTCGGAAAGCCGCCCGAGGTACCGATTATTAAGATCGTGGATATGCTCTTATCTTACGGGATCCAGAATCGTTCTTCCGATGTTCACATCGAACCCAAAGAGGAAGCTTCTCTGGTCCGGTTTCGGATCGACGGGATTTTGCACGACGTTGCGGTTCTGCCCCATGATATTCATGAGGAAGTGATCACGCGCATTAAGGTTCTTGCCGGACTCCGCACCGACGAGCATTTTGCGGCGCAGGATGGGAAGTTGTCCTTTCGGACGGGGATCGACCTTCCCAAAGAGCGACAGGAGCGGGTCGACGTTAGAGTTTCGATCATCCCCACCACCCACGGGGAAAAGGTTGTGATGCGGCTTCTTTCGGCGCGGGTTCGGCAGTACTCTCTAGAAGACATGGGTTTCTCTCCCGAAGACTTGGTTAAGATCAAAGCCGCCTATGAGAAACCCTACGGAATGATCATCGCTTCCGGTCCGACCGGCTCCGGCAAGACTACCACAATGTACGCGGTCCTGAAGATCCTCAACAAGCGGGATATCAATATCACCACCATCGAAGACCCGGTGGAATACGAGATGGAGGGGGTTAACCAGATCCAGATCAATCTCAAGACCGGATTGACCTTCGCGAACGGTCTGCGCTCGATCGTTCGGCAGGACCCGGATATTATTCTGGTGGGGGAGATCCGGGATTCCGAAACCGCCAATATTGCCGTTAATTCGGCGATGACCGGCCACCTGGTTCTGTCGACGATGCATGCCAATGATGCCGCCACCACGCTGATCCGCCTTCTGGATATGGGAGTGGAGCCGTTTTTGGTTTCCTCTTCGGTTAACGTGGTCATCGCTCAGCGTCTCCTGCGGGTTCTCTGTAAGGAGTGTCGAAAAGAGGGGAGTGTGGCGATTACCGAGATCCGCAAACACTTTCTGCCCGACCTGGTAGAGAGGCAGTTCGGCAAGGGTCCGAAGGCGAAGGTTTGGATGGCGCAGGGCTGCCCGGTTTGCCAGCACACCGGCTACACCGATCGAATTGGGATCCACGAAGTTCTCCTGGTGGACGACAACATTCGGCAGGCGGTGGTGGACCGAAAGGACGCCGATAAAATTCAAGAGATGGCGGTTTCCAAAGGAATGACGATGATGATCGAGGACGGCTTGAACAAGGTCGCTAAGGGAGTCACCTCACTGGAAGAGGTCCTGCGGGTTGTTAAAGAATAAAAAATGATTCTTGATCGAGTTTCGTTTTCGGAAAAATTTTTCTTCACAAAAAATCTGGCGATCATGCTCAAGAGCGGGATTCCGATCTCTTCGGTGATCGAGACCCTGGCAGAACAGGCCAAGAGCGGGGCTTTCAAGAAGATCCTCAACCAGGTCAAGGAGGATGTTTCCCGCGGCCGGAGCCTGGAGAATTCTCTCAACAAGTTCCCGAAGGTTTTCGACGGTTTCTATCTCAGTTTGATCAAGATCGGTGAAGAGTCCGGAACCCTCGAGAACAGCCTGATCTACCTGGTTGAACAAATGGAGAAGGACAAGGACCTTCGCCAGAAGGTTCAGGGGGCGATGCTCTACCCCTCGATCGTTCTCTCGGCCACCGGGGTCATCGGCCTGGTGTTGGCATTCTTTATCCTTCCCCAAATCATCGGGCTCTTTGAGAGCTTGAATGTGGAGCTCCCTTTTACCACCATGGTGCTGATCTTTGTCGCTAAGATCCTCAGAGATTGGGGGCTGATCATCATCCCCGGGGCGGTTGGCCTCTTTATTGCCCTGACGGCTCTTCTTCGATCCAAACCGATAAAACCGGTCTGGCACCGAGTGATCCTGCGTCTTCCGGTCTTTGGGAGGCTCTTCCAGAACATCGCTCTCGCGACCCTCTGCCGCAACCTGGGGATCATGCTCCGCAGCGGTCTGACGATCACCTCCGCCCTCGAGACCTCGGCCCAGGTGGAGCGGAACCTGACCTACCGGAGGGACCTGAACAAGATCTCGGAAGAGGTGCGCCGCGGCAAATCGATCTCCGATGTTCTCGTCGCCGAAAAATTTGAAGAGTTTCCCTTGTTTGCGGTGAGGATGATCGGGGTGGGGGAGAAGAGCGGCAATCTGGAAGACAACCTCGGTTACCTCGGTGATTATTTTGAGGATGAGGTGGATACCCTGACCAAGAACCTGGCGACGAGCCTGGAGCCGATCCTCTTGATCCTGATCGGGGGGGTGGTGGCTTTCGTCGCGCTCTCGATCATCTCCCCCATCTACCAAGTTACCGGAAGTATCCGATGAATCTACGGAAAGGGCTAATTTCCGATCTTGCGAGGAAAGATGACCATCGAGCGAGGCGAGATGGTCTTACAATAATTGAAATTCTGCTGGTGCTGGGGATTTTTAGCGTCATCGGGGCGATCGTCGGGGTTGGTTCCTCTTCCCTTCTTTTCCAGAGCTACTTCACCAACACGGTGGAGAGGGTCGTCCGGACCCTGCACACCGCCCAGGTCTACAGCTTCAGCGGCCGGGCCGATTCTTCCTGGGGGGTCCACTACGAATCTGGTAGGTTGGCCCTCTTCAAGGGGACCGACTACGCCTCCCGTGACCCGGCGTTTGACGCGGTCACTGATATTCCCGCGGCGGTGACGATCACTGGTTGGAACGACCTCTATTTCGATCGGCTTCGGGGCGTGCCTTCGGTTCCCCTGAGCATTCTGATTGAAGTTTCCGGGAGGGCGGGAACGGTTTCGGTGAACGAACAAGGGGGAATTACCCGGCCATGAAAGTCATTAAGAGAATTTGCCTTCGAGCGCAGCGAGAAGGGTTTATCCCCGAGTTCACGAGGGGACGAAGCTTCCGAGCAGCGCGAGGAGGGTTCACAATAGTGGAGGTAATTCTCGCCATGGGACTTTTTGTCATTGTTGTGGGGGGAGGAGTCGGAGCGGCGGTGCGGGCTTTTGCAACGAACCGGCTGGGGGAGGAGGAATCCTACGCCCACTTCCTGGCCAGCGAAGGAATCGAGGCCGCCCGGGCCGTCACCGCTCGGGATTTCTTTAACCTGGTCAATGGTACTTACGGACTGACTACTCAAAACGGGTTTTGGGAATTTTCCGGATCATCACAGGTGTTAGATAGGTTTACCCGAAGAATTATTGTTTCCAATGTTTTCCGGAATGCGCAAGGTAGTATTGTTTCAGTCGGTGGGGCTTTGGATCTTTTCACGAAGCGGGTCGAGTCCCGGGTGACGTGGGATTTCTCCCCGGGCCGCTCCGAATCGATATCGCAGAAGACCTACTTCACCTACTGGCAGGCCACGATCTGCGAATGGGACACCGCTCTGATCCAGGTGGGAGGTCTGAACCTCCCCGGTCCGGCGGGGGGCACGGATATTGAGGTCGTCAACGACGTGGGCTACGTCACCGGCACCAAGAACAGCCAGGGGGACGAGTTTTTTATTCTCTCGCTCGCCAATCCCATCAACCCGGTGCTAGCCGGTTCCTACGAGTTCAACGATGATATCTATGCGGTTTCCGTTTCCGGCAGCTTCGCCTACCTGGCGACGGCGAAAACGGACCAGGAGCTGGCGGTTTTTAATATCGCCAACCCCGCCGCCCCGACTCTGGTGGGAGGCAGCGGCACACCCGGAGTGGCGGCGTTGGATGTGACGGTGGTGGGTGGATTGGCCTACGTGGGGGCGAGGAACAACAACGGTCCGGAGCTCTACATCTACAGCGTTACCACTCCCAGTAGCCCCAGTCTCTTGGGGACT
Source organism: Patescibacteria group bacterium (assembly GCA_035291485.1). Taxonomy (GTDB): domain Bacteria; phylum Patescibacteriota; class WWE3; order 9FT-COMBO-53-11; family 9FT-COMBO-53-11; genus 9FT-COMBO-53-11. Next base: position 14,339 of record DATDSA010000017.1, read on the forward strand.
CTGGAGGTTGGCAAGGATGTGTCGGCGATCTCGGTCGGCGGCACCCGGGCTTATCTGGCGGTGACCTCCACCGGGCAGACGGATGCCAAATCCCTTTTGGTGGTCGATGTCAGTAATCCCGCCGCTCCGGCGGAACTCGGTTCTTACGTTACCGAACTGGCCGGTGCCAAGGGGAAATCGGTTTTCTACGCGGGAGGAATTGTTCACCTCACCACCTCCGCCAATGCCGGTTCGGTTCCGGAGTATTATCTTTTGGATGCTTCCGATCCGACCAACATCTCTTTACTCGGTTCTCTGGATGTTCAGCATGCTGTTAACGCCGTCGAGACCGGAACCGGTTTTGCGCTCTTGGCAACCGATACCAACCCCAAAGCCGTGATGATCGTCGACATTACCCCGCCCACCAGCCCTACCGAGATCTTCTCCCTTCCGCTCAGCGGGAGCGGTATCGGAGCGGCGATCAACGGATGTTTCGCCTACGTGGCTTCCACGGATAACAACCAGGAGATAAAGGTGGTGGCACCACAATGAGAGCAAAGCGAACATTGCTAGGCTCGCTACAGGCGAGCTGTCCAGTAGAGAAAGTAATTGAGAAATTAGAAATTAAGTAATTAGGATGCATTTAAGATCGAACCAAATTACGAATAACGAATTACAAATTACTCGCGCAAAGCGCGCGTTCACGCTTATCGAACTCTTGATCTACATGGCCCTGGTATCGGTCTTTCTGACGGCGGCGGTCACCTCCATGTGGGATATCATCCTCGGCAGCACCAAGAGCAGCGTGGAACAGGAGGTTCAGGAGAGCCTGCGCTATGTCTCGCACCGCCTTGGTTTTGAAATCCGCAACGCCAACTCGATCGGCGGTTCCTCCGATTTTGGGGTCAATCTCGCCGCCACCCCCGGAGCGCTGCTCTCTCTGAGCTCACCCAATCCGAACAACCCGACCGAATTTCGGGTCGACGATGGTCTGCTGCAGGTCAAGCAGGGAGCCGGGGACTGGACGACGATATCGAGCTCGGCGCTGGAAGTGACTGATCTCGTTTTTACCGATCTCACCGACGGCTCTTCCGAGAATATTGAATTTACCGTGACGGTAAAATACCGGAATCCCGGCAGCCGTTCGGAGCTGGAAAAGGAATCCACTTTTGAGAGCTCCGCCCAACTAAGATGAGAACATTAAGAGGATACATCGCCTTCATGACATTTCTTATTCTGGCCGCGGTGGTTCTGCTGGTCGGAACCACCCTGGCTCTCCTCTCGGTTTTTGAAATTCAGCAGAGCCTGGCGGGGCGAAAGGGAGCGGAGGCGCTTCACCTGGCCGAGGGTTGCGCCGCCGATGCGCTTCTCTCCTCTTTCTACGACAGCAGTTATGCGGGTGGGGTGGAGAACCCTCCGGAGGGCGAGTGCACCATCACCGTTTCAAAGGTCGGGGGCAATTGGGTAATCACCTCTGCAGCGACCGTTGCCAGTGGATACACCCGGCGCGTTCGCGTTAATATATTGCGCGGTAGTAGTATCCAGGTTCTATCTTGGAAAGAGGTGGATTAAAACCAAAATGCTTTTGTTTGATTTCTCCGACAAATCCCTCAAGGTCTTCAAGCTCTCGGACCGTTTCCTAGGAGGAGAGGCTCTCTCGGGGTTTGTTAGGAGCGAGCTGCGGCCGGGACTGATCGAGAACAGCGAGATCCCGGACCCGGCGGCCCTCGCCCAAGACATCCAGGATCTCCTGAAAAAAGAATCCCTGGAGGACCAGGAGGCCGCCTTTGTTCTGCACGACGAGCGCTCTTTTAATCTGCGTTTAAATTCACCGGTTACAGAAGATATCAAAGCGGATTCAGCCCTTTTGGAGAAGCAACTTACCACCTCGCTACCGGTGCCCATTTTGACCCTGGTTTATGACGCTTGGGATCATCAGTTCGCGGCGGTTGACCAAAAAATTTTTTCTCAATATCTGGATCTCTTTGGGAAGCTCGGTCTCAAGCCCGAGCTGGCCGTTCCGGAATCGCAGGCGGTCTGGGCTTTTCTTCTTTCTCAGATCGGGAAGGAAGAGGTGGTGCTCTTTCTGGACATCGGCGCGGAAACAACCGATGCCGTTATTCTGGATCGGATCGGGGTTCTGCAGACCTTCACCGAACCGATTGAAACCACCCAGTTGGTTCAGGGCGTGGGTGAATTGTTCTCCTTTTCTCAGAGCCGGTTTGGCAAGGCCCCCGTGAAAATTTTTGTTGGGGGTGGGGGAGCCGTTTCTCTGGATGTGAAGAGATTTTCGGAGGAGATCAAGACCCCGGTCGTCTCCTCGGAAGATGTTATGAAAACCTATCCCATCAAAATCTCGATAGATTTTGGTCAGACCAGCCGGCTGGGGCTCGTTTCTCTCTTTGGTCTCGCTCTGCTCACCAAGCAGAAGACGCCGCTAAATTTTGTTAAATAGACCATTGGATGCGATCCTCCGATCGCTAGCAATGTCTGCCTTTCGGCATCCATTGACCTAAGCTCTAAATTTTTAGTACAGTTTATCTGTGTTCGATTTGAGAGGGGGTGAACATTTGTGAAGAAAATTATTAGAAGTGGTTTCACACTGATTGAACTTTTGGTGGTCAT
>DATDSA010000018.1:0-8309 GCA_035291485.1 Patescibacteria group bacterium
CAAGTCCGAAATGGAGGACCAGGCATTCGAGATTCTTCACCCTCGCGAGTTTGAAAGTATCAAGAGCGCCGTTCGGTCGGAGAGCGAAAAAATGTCCCGGGTTGTCGATCTGGTTTCCGATAAGATTTCCACGGAGCTCCATCATCAAAGCATTCCGGTTGAAATCACCAGCCGCACCAAGCACCTCTTTGGAGTTTACCGAAAGATGGCCCGCTACAAGAGCCATCCCGGCGGCCGTCTTTTTGATGTGTTGGGACTGCGGGTTGTTACCGATACAGTCGAAAATTGCTACCGAGTTTTGGATATTGTCCGCCGGCTTTGGAAGGAGGTTCCCGAACTATTTGATGACTACATCGCTAATCCGAAGGTCAATGGCTATCAATCTCTCCACGCGGTCTTTGAAGTGAATCAGCATCCGGTGGAGATCCAGATCCGGACGGGGCCGATGCACGAGGTAGCCGAGTACGGCCTGGCGACGCATTCCATCTACAAAGAAAAAGGAGACCGGCACGTTACCGCCGACGAGAGGATCAGGATCATCAAGTCTCTCTTGGTCTGGGGGAAGGGCCGGGAGTTGGATCTCTTTCCCGACCGCGTTTTTGTATTCACCCCCAAGGGAGACGTCAAGGTTCTGCCGAAGGGCGCGACCCCGGTTGATTTTGCCTTTGCGGTGCACACCCAGATCGGTCGCGAGTGTGCCGGCGCCAAGGCGAACGGCAAGGTGGTTTCTCTTGATTATCAGCTCAAAACTGGTGAGATGGTGGAGATTATTACGGCCAAAGGCCGGAAACCTTCTCCGGATTGGCTGCGATTTGTTAAAACCGAACAGGCCCGTTCGGAAATTGAAAAGGTGGTACGCGGATGAGTTATCATAAAAAAGTCTGATGGAACGTACTCTGGCGATAGAAGCGATCAAAAAAATTGGTAAAAAAATAACCCTGGAAGGTTGGGTTTACAATCGCCGCGATCACGGAAAACTGATCTTTATTGATTTGATTGATCGGACGGGCATCATTCAGCTCGTCTGCGGTGAAGATGCCGCCGTTCTCAACGTCCAGGATGTGATTCGAGTTGAGGGTGAGGTCAAAGAGAGAGGAGAAAAGAACATCAATCCCCACCTTCCGACCGGAAAAGTCGAGGTGAAAGTTTCCAAGATTTATGTCCTGGCGCACTCCCAAGAGCTTCCGTTTGATATCACCAAAGAGAAACTCGACGTGGAACTCCCGACCCTTTTGGACTACCGTCCGCTCACCCTCCGGCACCCCAAAGTGAAAGCGATCTTCCGGGTTCAAGAGGCGATAGTGGATTCCTTTCGCCAGACCCTGAAGGGTTTGGATTTTACCGAATTCCAGGCTCCCACAATTGTTCCCTCGGTCACTGAGGGAGGAGCGCAGGTTTTCCCGGTCGAGTACTACGACAAGAAAGCTTTCCTGGGGCAGAGCCCCCAACTCTACAAGCAGATCATGGTGGGGGTTTTCGAAAAAGTCTTCACGGTCACCAAGGCCTTCCGCGCGGAACCTTCCGAAACGACCCGCCACCTCTCCGAGTATGTGAGTCTGGATTGCGAGATGGGATTTTTGGAGGACTGGACGGACCTGTTGGACCTGGCCGAAAAAGTGACTCTGGGGATATTCAAGGGGATAAAGGAGAATTGCCAGGAAGAGCTGGCGCTCTACTCGGCCACTTTGCCGGCTTTCAAGATTCCCTTTCCTCGTTTGAAGTTGCGGGAGGCGCAGGAAATTGTCTTCAAGGAAACCGGCCGGGATGTTCGCGGTGATTCGGATCTTTCACCCGAGGATGAAAAGGACATCTGCGAATGGGCAAAAAAGAAACACGGGTCGGAGATGGTTTTTATCACCCATTTTCCCACCTCCAAAAGACCTTTCTATGCTCATCCCGATCCGGGAGAGCCTGAACTCACCCTGAGTTTTGACCTGTTGGGTCGGGGATTAGAGTGGGTGACGGGGGGACAGCGGATCCACGAGTACGACAAACTGGTTGCCAACATCAAGAAGTGGGGGAATGACCCGAAGGATTTCGAGCTCTACCTGCAGGCTTTCAAATACGGAATGCCGCCCCACGGCGGGTTTGCGATCGGGGCGGAGCGGGTGACCATGCAAACTCTGGGACTATCGAATATTCGGGAGGCCAGCCTTTTTCCTCGAGATATGAAACGAGTTGATCGTCGAATTTGAGCAAAGCTCAAATCTAGGTTCGCGAAGCGAGCCGTTATTCGGCCATTCGCCGAATCTAGGTTCGCGAAGCGAGCCGTCCTCTAGCTTTTAATCTTCTATCCAATCCCCGGAAACAGCCTGGGAATAAGCCACGAATTCAACCTCCTTATTGCTGACGGTCTTGGCAACGCCGGAGAAAACGTAGACCGGCTGCATGTAGTCTTGGTGGGTGGCGTCGTCGAAGTACGCCAGGGTGACCGAGTCTATCTGGACGGTGCGCAGGTCCTCGGTTGACCCGATGTAGGCCGCACCCTGTCCGGATTTTATCTCCTCCCAGTCCGCCATCACATCTCCGATGGGATAGGTTTCCGCCCGGGTTTTATCGATCTCGGTTTCCTGGGCGTTGTAGGTGACCCCCAGGATGTTGTTGATCTCCGGATCGAGGCCGGTGGTTACCCAAACTTGGATGAGGCCTTTCTTGGGATCGGCCGGCAAAATCGGGTAATTCTGGTCGCCGATTTCGGTCAAGGAACGGAAGAAATTCACTTCGGTGAAATGCGCTTCCGAGAGCGATCCGGCCGCGGCCACTCCCTTAGAGTTGGCAATCCGGAAGGAGGTGGTTTGGTTGCCGGCTTCAAAACCGAACCTGTCCAGCCCGAGGCGGGACAGGACACCTTGCGCTTCCTTGATCGCCTCTGTTCCGGAAGGGGCCGATCCTTTGGAAAGGGTGCTGATGCGGGCGAACGTTGTGGTGAGAGTGAAATTTTGGGTGGTGACATTCACGGTGAGAGTGCGGGCGTCGGTAGCATCGCGGAAAGTGAGGAATTTCTTGTCGGAGCTGAGGTCTCCTTCTCCGCCGAAATCCAGCGCCCGCGCCAGTTCTCGAGCCTTCTGTTCTCCTAGAAGCGTTGGCTGGATCGGTTTCATCGCCACCACATTGGCCCGATCGTCGAACTGCGGCAGTTGGCCGGTGGCCGTTTCCAGAATGTAGACCGGCTTTCCTTTAACCTCCAGAGATGGCAGCCCCAATTTGGGCAATTTTCCGAATCCCACCGTGGGGGGAGTTTCGGGCGGGGGATTGATGGTGAGATAGATGTTTACCGCCAGCTTGTAGAGAAAATATAGGATAATTGCCGCGGCGATTCCCAGCGCGAGGTAGATTATGGCCCGCCGGACGAAAGCAGCAAACTCATAGAGATTCATCCTCTCAAGTCTATCAAAATTACCCCTCTTCTTCCGGGAAAATGTTAAGATTTCTTCAGATGAAGGTGGAAAAAGAATCTTCCGCAATCAAAACCCGCCTTGCCCCCTCGCCCACCGGCGCCCCCCACGTTGGCACCGCCTATGTGGCGCTTTTTAATTGGGCCTGGGCAAAGCAAAACCATGGGAAATTTATCCTAAGGATTGAAGATACGGACCGAGCCCGTTTCCTGCCCCAGGCCGAAGGTCAGATTTTGGAGGCGCTAGCCTGGTTGGGTTTTGGTTGGGATGAGGGTCCCCTTCGCCAGTCCGAGCGCCTGCCGATCTATCTGGAGCACGCCAATGATTTAATCAAAAAGGATCACGCCTATTACTGCTTCTGTAGCGAAGCTCGCTTGGAAGAGGTCCGCCAGCAGGCCCAGAAGAAAGGTCTCTCGCCTCGCTATGACCGATTCTGCCGGAAAATTGATCCTAAAGTAGCTGCCGCCCGGGCTAAAAAAGGTAAGTTTGTCATTCGGCTCAAAGTTCCGGAAGAGGGGAGAACATCTTTTGCCGATCTGATCCGCGGCGAAATCGGCTTCGAGAACAGTGTTCTCGACGACCAGGTTCTCCTCAAGTCGGACGGCTATCCGACCTATCATCTGGCGGTGGTGGTGGACGACCATCTAATGGGGATAACTCATGTGCTGCGCGGCGAGGAATGGATCTCTTCCACTCCCAAGCACATTCTGCTCTATCAAGCTTTCGGATGGGAACCGCCGCGATTTGCCCACTTCCCGGTCCTGCGGGAAGCCAGCCGGGCGAAACTCTCCAAACGGCATGGGTCGGTGGGAATTCTCGAGTTTAAGGAAGAAGGATATCTCCCCGAAGCTCTTTTGAATTTCCTGGCGCTACTGGGTTGGTCCCATCCGCAGGGAAAGGAAATTTTCTCGGTCGAGGAATTGGTGGAGAAACTCGATCTGCGCCGCATCTCCCCGACCGCTCCGGTTTTCGATCGGGAGAAGCTCGACTGGATGAATGGAGAGTATATCCGGGCTCTAGGGGATCGGAAGTTGGGTGAGAAGTTGGGAGAGTACCTGAAAAAATACCGCGGTTTGGATATTGACTCCGAAATCCTGCAGAAAATCTCGCCGCTGGTTAGAGAGAGGATTAAGAAGTTAGGGGAGTTTGAAGGCCTGGCGGGATTTTTCTTCAACGACGTGGCCTGGACCAAAGAGGAGCTGGCGGGGCGGGGAGAATCATCTGGTTCGGCGGCGGAAAAACTACGGGAGGTTATGACCCGACTGGAGAAAGAAGACGACTGGAAGACGGAACGGCTGGAGGAGAGGATGCGAGGACTGGCCCAAGAAAAAGGATGGAAATCGCCGGAGCTGTTTATGCTCCTGCGGGTGGCCGTGACGGGACAGGCCGTTTCTCCCCCTCTCTTCGAGTGCATGGAGGTTTTGGGTAAGGAAAAGACGCTCAGCCGGATTGCGGGAGCGCTAAAAATTCTTGAGTTGGATTAGGAAACGGACCGTTTGATCTCCAGTGCTTCAGATTCCCCCCGCCACCAGATCTTCCAAGCTTTCCAGACCGGCACAATTTTCATTAGATAGTAGAACAGCACGAAATCCTTGAGGAGAGAGGCGGGTTTGCCCCAGAAGATTATTCCACCCACCTTGGCGATGGCCCAATTCCTCCCGACCGGAATGATGAACGGCGGTTCGAAGACCCGGTAGGCTTTCAGGGGCTTCCGGCGGGTCTGGGCGATGATGTTGCGGGCGGCGATCTTTCCGTCCGCCTCGGCTTTGGGGGCGGTCCAGGCCACTCCCGTGGCGGCGTTGTCACCCACAACGAAGATATCCTCGAACCCCTTGACGCGGAGATTTCGGTCCACCATCAGGGCCTTCTTTTTGTCGAGCGGGAAAACACCCGGTTTCAAGAAACGCGACCCCCGCACCCCGGCCGTCCAGATCAGCACGTCGTAGGAGATCTCCCGCCCGGTGGCGAGGAGGATCCGGTTCGCCCCCACCTCCTTGATGGGTGAGGAGGTGGTGACCTTCACTCCGAGGAGGTTGAGACGCTGGGACACGGTTTTGGATATCAACTCTGGAAGGCCGCTCAGGATCCGCGGCGCGGCCTCGACCACCGTGACCTCGATGGGGCAGCCGCGGTATCCGGTGAGCTCCCCGGCCAATTCAACCCCGGCGAATCCGCCCCCGCCCACGACGACCTTGACCGCCTGTCCCTTGGTGACGGCGCAGCGGGCCAGGCTCTGGCGAATGCGCTCCGCGTCGGTGACCGATTTTATCCCCAGGCCGTACTGGGCCACGCCGGGAATCCCGAAATCTTCGGTGTCTCCTCCCAGGGCAAAGACGAGCTTCCAGTAGGGGATCCGATCGCCGGAACTGGTTTTGATGATTTTTTTAACAGGATCGAGCTCGGTGGCGGTAGCATTGATGAAATCGATTTTTTTGTGTTCGAGGCAGCGGTGAAAGGGAAGGAGAACGCAACGGGAAGAGAGCTCTCCGGTCGCCACCTCATACAGGCTGGCGGTGTATAGGTGGAACGTGTTCTGGTCGATCAGGATGATCCGATATCGGCGGTCCCTTCGAAGAGACTTCTCCAGGTTTAAAGCCGTTCTCAGTCCACCAAAACCCCCACCGAGGATGACGATGTTTTCTGTTTTCATTTTGTTTCTTCAAAATGCTAGGTCGCCGTAGGCGGCCGTCCATTTTTCTTCAAAATGCTAGGCTCGCTTCACGAGCCGTCCATTTTTCCTATCCCAGGATCTTAGCCAACCATGCCGGTTTTTGGAGCCAACCTTTGCTCTTCAGCCAAGCGGAAACTCCCCAAGTGCTCTGCGCTCCCAGCGCTCCGAAGACCAAGAAAACCAGCGCGTAGATGATGTGCTCGTCCACCAGGTAGCTGTTCGCCCCGATTTTGGGGAAAACCAGCACCGGGAAGTAATACAGAAGCATCATCAGGGCTCCTCCCCAGGAAGCGATCCGGACTCCTACTCCCAGGATCATCGCGGTCCCGATCAGCACCTGTCCCCACTGGTTAAGAAAGCTGACCCAGCCAATGTTGGCGTCGGCGGCGAACCACTGGTAGAGATCGGTGAAGGTTTTCGCCCCTTTGAGATATCCCGCGGCGGTCCACTCCGGATTAAGAACTTTGGTGAGGCCGGCGTAAAGAAAAACCCAACCCAGGGCCAATCTCAAGAGGAGAAGCGTTGTTTTTTGCCAATTCGTCATCGCAAATCACCCCCTCTTGATTTGAGTAGCATCTCCGATAACTTTACCTTTTATTGGGTGAGGGAGTCTACATCATCCAACGAGGGAATCTAAGGATTTTGGTTGAGTTCCTGGAGAACGAGTTCGCGGAAGGCGTCGTAGCTTTGGGGATTTTGAATTTTCTCTCCGTTCAAGAAGAAGGTGGGAGTGGCGTTGACGATGGCGGCTCCGCTCAGGTAATCATTTGTAACTTCCTTTTTAACTTCGGCGGAGTCCATGTCTGTCTCGAATTGACTGATGCTCAAGTTAAGCAGCTGGGCGTAGGAGATGAATTCCTCTCGGGCCTTGCTACTGCCCTCCCATTTGCTCTGGTTTACAAAAATCAGGTCGGCCATTTCCCAGAATTTACCCTGTTTTCCGGCCGCCTCCGCCGCCTGGGCCGCTAGTTCGGCTTGCTGGTGCTGGGGGAGCGGGAAGTGGCGATATACAAAAGCGACCCGGTCCCCGAACTCTTCCATGATGCTGTTTACGATCGGGGCATAAGCGGCGCAGGCCGGGCATTGGAAGTCGCTGTACTCCACTAGCACAACCTTGGCGCCCCTTTTCCCCTTGATCCAGTCGGAATCGGAAACGGCGTTTGCCAAAGTGGCGGCTTTGCCACTAGGGGCACTGGCGAGTTTCGCCATTCCCCAGGTTGCGCCAACCAGTCCCAAGATTAAAACCGCCCAGATCAAAATTTTCTTAATCATACCTATAATAATTATACCACCGAACCAGAGTCGAATGACTCAGCGTGTTGGTCGGGACCAATTATATCTCTATGCATTAGCTAGAAACAAAAGTCAGGGCTTTACCCTGCTTGCCGGCTCGGGCGGTCCGACCAATCCGGTGGATATAATCGTTGTAAGTATTGGGCTGATCAAAGTTAATGACGTGGCTGACGTCGGGAATATCCAGCCCGCGGGCGGCGACATCGGTCGCGATAAGCACTTTAACGCGATTTTCTTTAAAAGCTCGTAGGGCGCGCTGACGCTGTGGTTGCGACTTGTTGCCGTGAATTGATTCGGTCGAGTGGCCCAGCGCCGATAAGCTATCGGCTAGCTCCTGGACTCCCCATTTTGTTCTTCCGAAAACGAGGACTTTTTCAAAATCGGGCTGGTGCAAGAGCCCATTTAGGATTTCGATTTTCTGTTCTTTAGATGAAGTTCGGATGACGTCTTGCTCAATAAATTCGCTGGTCAATCCCGTTTTGACTGATACCGTAACGGGATTAACCATCATTTCCCTCATTAACTGTTCGATCTCTATTGGCATTGTGGCGCTAAAACAGAGCGACTGGCGCTCCCTTGGTAATTGAGCTATCAAGAATCTAATTTCTCTAATAAATCCCATATCGAGCATTCGATCGACCTCGTCCAAAACTAGAATCCGAATCCCGTCCAACCGCAGCACTCCTCGGTCGAACAGGTCCGTAAGACGTCCTGGAGTGCCGATGATGACTTGGGGGCGGCGATTAAGAGCTGCGATCTGCCGATTTATACTTGCTCCCCCAACACATAGAGCAGAATAGAGTTTAAGGCCCCAGGCGAAAACTTTAAATTCTTCGTCGATCTGAGCTGCCAGTTCTCTGGTTGGGACCAAAACCAAAACCGCCGCTTCTTGATAAGGGAACTGTCTTAAATGGTGCAGTATTGGTAATAGAAAGGCGGCGGTCTTGCCG
>DATDSA010000019.1:0-19071 GCA_035291485.1 Patescibacteria group bacterium
TGTCAGTCGCCAATCTTTGGAAGGCCCCGTCGGCATAGACGTAGAGCTTGTCGTTGTCGGAGTCGTAGTAGATCGTCCCTTCGGTGGTTGATCCCGAGGAGGTGATCGGGTTGAGGAAAATCTCCCCACCGGTGACGGTCAGATCCCCCGCCAGGGTCAATCCGCCGCCGGTGTCGAAGTCGGTGCCCGTGTCGCCGATGTTGGTGATGATGTTGGCGGCCATGTCCAGGTCCTCGGTCACCGTCGCTCCGCCCCAGGCGAGGGCGCCGTTGATGTCGACCGTCGTTCCCGAATCGGTCGTGAGGGTGCCGGTGCCGGTGTAGCTGGTGGAGACGTCCGATCGGAGGAACTGGTCGGAGTTGAGATCATCGAAGAGATCGGCGTTGAGGTTGGTGACGAGGGTGGTGGAGGAGATGGAGAAGGGAGAGGTGCCGGTTGTCACCCCTGAGATCAGCTGCCCGTCCAGCGCCAACGGAAAAGATTCGAAGAGATATTGGTCCAGCGTGCTGTCCCAGCGGAGAACGGCGTTGGGGGAGGAGGTGCCTCGGATAAAGGTGAGGGTGGCGTCTTCGGTATCGGCGGTGGCGTTGTCGGTGTTGACCGCGAAGTCCGAAGAGGTCGTCCCGGCGATATCGCTCGCCCCGGCGGAGAGGGTGTTGACGACGATCTCATCGAAGTAACCGATATCCCAGCGCACCCCGGCCGAGCCGATGTCGTAATTCGCATTCAGGCTGGGGATGATATCGGAGTCAACTGTTCCATTGAAGATCACCAGATCGGTGACCGCGTTGCCCAGGTTGATCGCCGTGGAATTGATCGTGAGGGTCGTTCCGTCGGCGATCGTGAGCGTGCCGGAGGTGAAGGAATCGTCGGTATCCGAACGCAGGAACTGGAGGGAATCCAGAAGATCAAGGGTGTCGGCATTGGAGGCGGTGATGGAAAGAGTAGACTCGTCGATCTCGGTGGTGGTGAGGCAGTTGCTACAAGTGCCAACTTCATTACCCAGATCGAGGTAGTAACTGCCGGCCTGTCCATCCAGAGCGCTGGCATCAATTCCAACCAGAGTTGATTCGTTGATCTCCGCACCAGTCAGGCAGTTCGTGCAGGTCCCGGTCTCGTTGTCCAGGTCGAGGTAGTAGCTCCCCGGTTGGCCCCCCAGCGTATCGGCGTCTCCTCCCGTGGCGATCCCACCACCACCGCTTCCGCCGGTCCCGGTGACCCCGGTGGTGGTGCCGGTAACGGTGAGGTTCTCAACGTTTATAGAATCAACGGTGATCTCACCCGCGGTGATGGCGATCGCCCTCAAATCCCGGAGCGAAGCGATCCCCAACGGACTGATGAAGTAGTCGCTGTCATCACCAAAAAACAATGTTCCAAGAAATCTCCCCGTATCGAAAAGAAATGGAAGCTTGGAATGCAGCCATCTGGTTAAGTTAAACTCTTTATACTCTAGTACATCATTTGTATCGACGATCGGATCGGCAACCTGGGCGATACCCAAGAAATTTCCGGGCACGAGCCGCTCGACGTATTGGTCCCAGAATCCGCTGAACGTTCTTTGGATGCGTTCGCGGGTGAGGTCGGAAAATCCCAGCGCCAAAATGAAGACCGCCCCGGCCACCAGCGCTAGTGTGAGTGCATGGCTGAATACCTTGGAGCGGAGCGGTTCCACCGTCGGCAGGGGGGTGCGGATCATGTTGGTAAGAAAGTGGAAAAGTTGCCCCAGCAGGTCGCTTTGTTTGTGCTCTTCGTTGATGATCGGGGCAATCAGCAGCGAAATTGGGGGCGGCGGCGGTTGGGGAGGAATCGGGGTGACTGTATCTGGAGTAGGTGCGACCGAAGGCGCCATTTGGGGGCTTTCCAGCTCTTTTTTGATCCGGCCGTTATCCCAGCCCTGTTTTTTGAGATCGGCGATTTTCTTCAGTGTTTCCAAAACCCTCTCGGGATAGTGGCCGACGGTTGAGGGAGCATCGGGGTAAGGAAGGCGGCGAGACATATAAGGCAAGAGCCCGATCTTGGTGTAGTAGCGGAGGGTGTGGTAGCCAACGCCGGAGCGTTTGGCTACCTCGCTAACGGGAATAAATTTTTCTGGCCCCACTTCGCCAAGGCTTCGAGGGGTCTGGGACAGGTTGTTTTCCATCGAGCAGGCCTTTCTCTGTCCTCCGAAGCTCCGGTGAGGAGCGTAGGAGGATCAATTATCGGTCTACTTTCCCACTACGTTATAGGTTACGATATTTCTTCTCCCTATAACCAAGCCGTTTCTGGGTACTTACCGTCACGGCAAGAAAAACTATGGCATAAAAAAATTGCCATTGTCAATAGCCGTCCGCAGGCGTAGCCGAGGAGGCTATTTGTTCGCGAGCAACGCGAAACAATTGGACGGCCGCTTACAGCGACCTAGCAATTGTTAGCGATCCTCCGGATCGCGTCCAATTGTGTTAAGGGGATGCGAACTGCTGTGAGCACATCAGTTTTGTTATCATCATCCTGATGTCTTTTGACCACCAAAAAATTGAGCCCAAATGGCAGAAGCACTGGGAAAAAGAAAATCTTTACCGGGGAATTAATTTTTCGGAAAAGAAAAAGCAATACATCCTGATCGAATTTCCCTATCCTTCCGGCGAAAGATTGCACGTCGGCCACGGCCGGAGCTATTGCTGTCTCGATGCGGTCGCTCGCCTCCGGAGAATGCAGGGGTACAACGTTCTTTTCCCGATCGGCTGGGACGCTTTCGGCCTGCCGGCGGAGAACTACGCCATCAAGACCGGGATCCATCCTTCCATCACCACCAAAGAAAACATTACCAACTCCAAGAAACAGGCCCAATCTTGGGGTCTATCCTTCGATTGGGAGCGGGAGATTAACACCACCGACCCGGATTACTACAAGTGGACCCAGTGGCTCTTTCTCCAGCTCTACAAGAAAGATCTAGCCTACAAGAAAGAAATTCCGGTGAACTGGTGTCCCAAAGACAAGACCAATCTAGCCGATGAAGAGGTGGTGGCCGGCAAGTGCGAGCGTTGCGGCACTCCCGTGGAACGCCGGATGCAAAGCCAGTGGCTGCTTAAGATTACGGCCTACGCCGACCGATTGATCGAGGACCTGAAGTCCGTGGATTACCGGGAAGATATCAGTGCTCAACAGATCAACTGGATCGGGCGAAGCGCTGGCGCGCAAATAAAATTTAAAATTTTAGATCATAAGTCTGAAATAACCGTTTTCACCACCCGCCCGGATACGTTCTACGGAGCCACCTTCTTAGTTCTCTCTCCAGAGAAGGCGCGGGATTACTTGGATTTTGTGGCCGGTAATAAGCGGCCGGAAGTGGCAGATTATATCGAAAAAGCCCTGAATAAGTCGGAGTTGCAGCGGCAGGAAGAGCTGAAAGAGAAGACCGGAATCTCCATGGGCTTTTTCGCCCAAAACCCGCTCACAGGAGAGAAACTGCCGGTTTGGGTGGCGGACTTTGTTCTTTCAGGATACGGGACCGGGGCGATCATGGCTGTACCTGCCCATGATCAGCGCGACTTCGATTTTGCTAAAAAATACAATCTTCCGCTCAAGGAGGTCGTCAAAAACGAGAAGGAATCAATGTTCCCAAAAGAGGCTTTTGAAGGAGAGGGAACCCTCGTTAATTCGGGCCAATTTGATGGTTTGCAGAAAGAAGAGGCGATTGATAAAATTACTCAATTTTTGGAGAAGAAAAAAATGGGTGAGAGGGCAGTGGATTACAAACTGCGCGATTGGGTTTTCTCGCGCCAGCACTACTGGGGCGAACCGATTCCTATCATTTTCTGTCGCAACTGCTGGGAGGAAAAAAGCGAGAAGCAGAAAAAAGAGGCCCGAGAGGGATACGACTTCAGTAAAATTGATGGCAAAGAACACGCAGTAGTGACAGTATCTGAAGAAGACCTGCCGGTGGCGCTTCCTTTTGTCGAAAATTATAAGCCCACCGAGATCGGCGCCTCTCCGCTCGCTGAAATCAAAAAATGGGTCGAAGTTCGTTGCCCTATCTGTGATTCGCAGGCGAGAAGAGAGACTGATACCATGCCCAACTGGGCCGGAAGCTCCTGGTACTTCCTGCGCTACCTGGATCCTAAGAATGATAAGCAGTTTGCCGACCGAAAGAAGCTGGATTACTGGCTACCGGTGGATTGGTACAACGGAGGAATGGAACACACCACACTGCATCTGCTCTACTCCCGATTTTGGTACAAGGTACTCGCCGACCTAAAACTGGTTCCGGGAGTCGAACCTTACGCCAAACGGACTTCCCACGGAGTGGTGTTGGGGCCGGATGGGCAGAAAATGAGCAAATCGCGCGAAAACGTGATTAATCCGGACGAGGTGGTGGCAGAATTCGGTGCAGACACTTTCCGCCTCTACGAGGCCTTTATGGGGCCGTTCGAGCAAACGATTGCCTGGGATCCTAAAGGAGTTTTGGGAGTGCGGCGGTTTTTGGACAGGGTTTGGAAAGCGCATCAAACAGTCAGTAGTCAGAAGTCAGTGGTCAGTAGTCAGGAAATACAGAGGTCGCTTCACAGACTGATCAAAAAGGTGGAAGAGGATACGCTGCACCTCAAGTTCAACACGGCGATCGCGGAAATGATGAAATTCGTTAATCAATTAGCAATCGGAAACTATCAATTAGCAATTGAAGATTGGAAAGTTTTCCTACAGGTGTTGGCGCCTTACGCGCCGCACCTGGCCGAAGAGTTGTGGCACGGTTTGGGTGAGCGCGATAGCGTCCACCGCCAGCCCTGGCCCAAGTACGACCCCAAGCTGATCGTGGAGGAGAGTGTGACGATCGTCGTCCAGGTCAATGGAAAAATGCGGGGGAAACTAGAGTTGCCGGCGGGGACTCGGGAGGCCGCCGTCACCGAATTGGCGGCCGGTTTGGATTCCGTTAAGTCCCACTTTTACGGGAAGAGAGTTGCAAAAACCGTTTTCATCCCCGATAATCTCATTAACTTCGTGATTCTCTGACCCCTGCCCCAATGAGATGGGGAAATTTTTAGAACGTAATCGCCTAATTTTGGTGGTCGTTCTTTCCGGCGCGATCCTTCTTGGGTCGGGGATTTCTTTGGGAGTTGGAATTTCCCAACTCAACGTCCCTCACTCCAATCTCCAGTCCCAGGGTTTTTCGCCAGCTCCCTCTCAAACCGATTTGGTCGTGGAACCGACCGAAAGTCTTCCGATCAACATCAACTCGGCTTCGGTAACTGAATTGGAGTCGCTGCCGGGGATCGGCCCGACCAAGGCTGCCGCGGTTGTGGCCTATCGAAAGGAACACGGGAAATTCAACAACGTTTCCGAGGTCCAAAACGTTTCCGGCATTGGTCCCAAGACCTACACCCAGATTAAGGACCTGATTACGATTAAGTAATGGAATTTTTGGACGGCTTGCGCGAATCCATCACCGAATTTGTCCGATCCGGATTACCGGAGCCCCACTCCTCCCTGCTTCTGGGGACCATTTTGGGAATCAAATCCGGTTTCCCGCCGGATTTTTATGAAGCGCTACGGGTGACCGGTACTCTGCACGTGGTGGTGGTATCCGGCTTCAACATTACCGTTGTCATCAACACCCTGGCCCGGTCGTTGGTCTTTATCCCGCCAAAAATCCGCTTTTTTATCACTCTTACCTTCCTCACTGCTTTTGTCTTTTTGGTAGGGGTCAATCCTCCAGTGGTGAGGGCGGCGATAATGGGTTCGGTTGCTCTGTTGGGAACGATTTTCGGCCGCCAAAATGACGCTCTGCGAGCTTTTCTGCTAACGGTGGTTGTGATGTTGGTATTCCAACCATCTTGGGTCGGGGAGCTCAGCTTTCAGCTGTCTTTTCTAGCTACTTTGGGGTTAATCTTGGTGCTTCCCCGGCTCGACCTGCTCATACCGGGTAAGGGTTTCTTACTCCGAGAGGACCTTTTAACGACAATTTCCGCCCAAATTCTAGTCTGGCCCCTCCTGGCGTACCATTTTGGAACAATTTCGGTTCTTTCTCCAGTAGTTAACGCTTTAGTACTCTGGACAATCCCTATAATTACTTATATTGGCTTGGTTACAGCCACAATCGGTATGGTTATCAGCAGTTTGTCTAACTTGATACTACTCCCAGCCCGGCTATTTTTGGACTATTTTATCTGGATTGTGGAGCGTTTTTCCGCCCTCAGAGTGGGGTATCTGACGGTCTCACCGTTTTCCGGAATTGCTCTCATCCTGTATTTCGTCGCCCTAGGAGGAGGATTATGGTTTCTCTACCAGCGATCAACCGAAAGACAATTGAAAAGCTGATTTTCGGGATTTGTCTCGGCACGTTTCTGTTAATTTTTTGGACGATCGGGCCGCGTCTCACTACCTCTCTATCAGGAGTAAATGACCTCTTGATCAGGTTTTACGACGTGGGGCAGGGAGATGCGATTTTGATCGAGAAGGGAACAACCCAAATCTTGATTGACGGCGGCCCTAACGACCAGATCCTGGCCCACCTGGGGAGGGATCTAATCCCGTGGGACCGGGAGATTGAGCTGCTGGTGCTGACCCACCCCCACGCCGACCATCTTTCCGGTCTTATTCCCGTAATTGAGCGATATAAAGTGGACCGAATCCTGTATCACCCCAGTTTTTACGACACGAGGGGTTATGAGAAGTTCCAGAAGCTGGTCCAAGAAGAGGGAGCGGAGGTCCTCTCCGCCCAGGCCGGGGGAAAGATTCGGTTGGCGGAACTTTCCTTGCAACTGCTCTGGCCGGTTGCTAATTTTCGCGATGATAATGTCAACAACGAATCGATTGTGATGCTCCTGTATTACCAGGGTTTTGAAGTTCTTCTCCTGGGAGACGCCGAGAGAGATGCCCAAAAAAGATTTGGTGTCACTGCCGATGTCGACTTGATAAAAGTGGGGCACCACGGTTCCATCAACGGCAGCTACGAGCCGCTTTTGCGGGCGTTTCGGCCCGAGCTGGCCGTTATCTCCGCCGGTGCCAAAAACCGCTACGGCCATCCCCATCATCAGACGCTTAGCCTGTTTGCTAATCTCGGGATTACCCTCCTGAGAACCGATTTGAACGGAACGGTGACGGTGCGGAGCGACGGTCGCAATTTTTGGTATGATACCGAAAGATGAGGTCAGAAATAGAAACCGCCATCAAAACCGCCGTCCAGGAACTCTACCGCCTTGAACTGCGGTCTCCTCTAGAACACCCGAAACAGGATAGTTTTGGGGATTTTGCTTCCCCGGCCGCCTTGGAGGTGGCGCGCGAGATGGACGTTGACCCGCTGGAGATCGCCAACCAGCTCAAAATCAAGCTTGGGGATTCTCTAAAGGATTGGGTGGCCGAGATTCAGGTTGAAAAGCCGGGGTTCCTCAATTTCTGGCTGAAGGACGAGATCCTGGTAAAGGAAGCAGCGCGGGCCGGCAAGGAAGCGGACCGCTACGGTTCTTCCGATCTCGGCAAAGGAAAAACGGTCGTGATCGACTACTCCGCTCCCAACATCGCCAAGCGGTTCGGGATCGGCCACCTGCGCTCGACCGTCATCGGTCAGGCACTCTACAACCTGTACAAGTTTTCGGGATACAAGGTGGTGGGGGACAACCATCTTGGTGATTGGGGAACGCAGTTTGGCGCATTACTCCGCCAAATTACCAATTACCAATTACCAATTAACAAATTAACCATTGACAAATTGGAGGAGCTCTACGTCGATTTTCACCGGGAGGCGGAGGAGAAACCGAAACTGATGGAGGAGGCCCGGGAGTGGTTTCTGAGGCTGGAGAGCGGCGACAAGGAGGCGCGGGCGGTCTGGCAGGCGGTGGTGGAAGTTTCCAGGAAGGATTTTGACCGGATCTACGCTCTTCTCGGAGTGGAGTTTGATTTCACCTATCCGGAGAGCTTCTATGAAGCTAAAATGCCGGCCGTGATCGCGGAGGTTCGGAAGAAGGGCCTCTCTCGGAAGAGCGACGGCGCGGAGATTATCGATTTTCCGACCCTCTCTCCGGCGATCCTGATCAAGAGCGACGGGGCGACCACCTACTTTACCCGTGACTTAGCGACGATCAAGTTTCGAATAGAAGAGTGGGACCCGCAGACGATCCTCTACGAGGTGGGCTCCGACCAAAATCTGCACTTCCAGCAGGTCTTTGCGGCGGCGAAGATGTTGGGTTGGGCGGACGGGCGGGAGTTCGTCCACGTGGCGCACGGGCTGGTTCGTTTCGCCGAGGGTAAGCTTTCTACCCGCCGCGGCCAGACGGTCCAATTGGATGACGTTCTGGATGAGTCCATCGCGCGGGCGAAGAAGCTCACCGGCGGAAACGAGGACATCGCCCGAGCGGTAGGGGTCGGGGCGTTGAAATACTTTGATCTCTCCCACCAACCCCAAACCGATATCATCTTCGACTGGGAAAAACTATTTTTACTGGAGGGAAACAGTGCTCCCTATCTTCAGTACACATACGCTAGAGCTAAATCAGTTTTAGCGAAAGCGCCTAAAACTGAAATTAAGATTGAAGATCTAAGATCTAAAATTTTAGATGCGGAGATGCCGCTGCTTCGCTACATCTATCGCTTCCCCGAGGCGGTGACGGAGGCGGCGAAAACCTACTCTCCGAACCTCCTCGCCAACTATATTTTTGAACTCGCCCAGCGCTTCAACAGCTTCTACGCCGCCGCGCCGATTATCAAAGCAAAAGAAAACAAAGATCTGCGGCTGGCCCTGACCTCAGCGACCGCGCAGGTTCTCAAAAATGGCTTAACGCTTTTGGGAATTGAAACGCCGGAACGGCTTTAAACCAGTTCGTTCTCTTTGAACCAGAGTTTGATTTCCTCATTGGCTTCCTCGATGGTACCGGAGGCGTGGACGAGGTTTTGGACGGCTCTCTTCTCCCGATTCGCCAGGATGGAGGAATCCACGGAGTAGTCCCCCCGGATCGTGCCGGATTCCGCCGTGGAGGGGATGGTCTTGCCCACTAGCCGGCGAACGTTGGCGACGGCGTGGTTTCCTTCCAGCACAAAAGCGATCACCGCTCCGCGGGAAAGAAACTCCATGTTCCACTGACGGATCTGCCGGCCGATTTTCACCGGGTCATCGGTCCCTAGTTCCTTGATCGGGTCCAAACCGCCTTCGGCGTAGTTCTCCAGTGTTTTCATTCCCATCGAGCGCAGGAAATCGGTTCTGTCTGGATAGTGGTGTGAGACAAACTCTTCGGTAACGGTGAGGGTTTTGGAGCCGACGATTCTCAATCCGGCGCGCTCAAAACGGGAGAGGACCTCTCCCACGAGCCCGCGCTCCACGGAATCCGGCTTGAAAACAACTATCGTTCGTTCCGCCATCGCCTTATCTTAGCGCAACTCGGCGGTGATAATCAGCCGGTTCAGGGCGATCCCGGGAGGGTCGCAGGTCTGGAGGGTGAGGTGGGGGGTTTCGAAGGTGCGGGTGAGGGGCTTGATGTTGAAGCCGGAAACCACCTGCCTATCGGTGACGTAGTAGTCAAATCTCTTTCCTCTGTAAAAAGTTACGATCCGGTCGCCCTTGTTGAGCTTGCGGAGCAGGTTGAAAACTCCGGAGTAGGGGCCGTAGTTCCAGAAATCCAGGGCGGAGTGGGCGAAGAGATAGGAGTTCCCGTCCTCGCCGGGTTTGACGGTTCCTTTGGCGTGGGCGACACCCTTCTCGAGTGCCCAGAGGTAGGCGTTCTTGTCGGTGACCGGGACATCGGCGATGATGGGGGCATTTACGCCAATTTTCTCGATCACGATCCCGAACTGGGTCGATTTGGGAGCAACTTTTAGGGGAGTCGGTTGACCAAGCAGGGCGGCGAACGGGCTGGGTTTGGGCGGCTCCACGTCCTTGACCTCGTCCACCGTGAAGGTCTGGCCGCGAATTCTCCAGTAGGCGTAGAGTGCTTCCTGCCGGATCACGTCCCAAAAGGAAAAGAGAAAATAGAAGATCGCCCCTAGGATGAGGGCGTTGGAGACCGTTTTGAGAGCAAAGACCTTCCAGTCGATGCGGCGGATTTCTTCTGATAAGTTGAACATTTTCTGGTGCCCCCGGCAGGACTTGAACCTGCAATCTCTCCCTTAGGAAGGGTTTGCTCTGTCCGATTGAGCTACGGGGGCGGATACAGTAGAATTATATCAGTCGGGGCGTAGGTCATCGGTAGACCGCTCGCTTCGGGTGCGAGAGGTAGTGGGTTCAATTCCCGCCGCCCCGACCAGTCTCATCACTTGCACATCGCTCTATTTGACATTCCCGTTCCAATCCTGCTAAGAATTACCTCAGCAAACCTAGTCAGACCTACACACTGTCTGGAGGATTGCGGGACTGCCCAATGTCTGAAAATCTGCCCAATCGAACGCTTCCTGTTTCCAAAGCCGCCTCTTTCCTCGGCGTTTCCGCCGAAACTCTCCGCCGTTGGGATCGCAAAGGAGTTCTGAAACCATTCCGAACCAAGGGCGGCCAGCGCCGTTACTCTCTCACCAATCTTGAAGCCTACAAAAGCGGAGAACGCTCCGCGAAAACCCCGTTAAAGATTTCCCAAGCCGCCGAACGGCTCGGTGTCCATCCCGAGACCCTTCGCCGTTGGGAGCGAGATGGGGCGATCCAAGCCGAACGCACCAATGGCGGACAGCGCCGCTATACGCTGGATCGCCTTGAGCAGATCGCTTCCGCCCCCACCGTCCCCATTCCGGTCCGGACAATGGAACAATGCCGCCCCCAGCCACCCCATCACCTCCGTCGGTTGTTGGCAGTAGTAATGGGTGTATTGATAGTGGCGGGATTATGGTCCCAACTGTCTCCGCTCAGTCGAGAACGCCTCCAGCGCGTTTTTGCCCCTCATCTCCAGGTACCGATCGTGGATATCAACGATGCTTTCCGGTACAAACTGAACGACTCCCAGCAGATTTCGGGACTGAAGGCGCTCTTTCCGCTGGAGGCCCCCGGCCTGATCAGCCAAACCCTCACCGTTCTGAAGGACAGTGTTATGAACGGGGCCCGTTTCCTCGGCACGGTCTTCTTCGGCCAGAATAAGGACTGGTACATCAAGCCCACCGGCGACGCCAACTTTAAGTCGATAGCCAGTGGGGAAGGTGATGTGACAAATCTGCAGGTGACCAACCTAACTGTTACCGGTACCACCACCGGGGTAACCGGAACGGGGGGAGGTGCTGTTACCGGTGGTGACGCCGACACGCTTGAAGGCCAAGCGGGAAGCTACTACCTCGACCTCGACAACGAAACCGGCACCTGCGCCGACTGCCTCACCGGGGTTGAGATTGACGAGTCGACTTTGACGGGGATCGATGCCGATACCCTCAATGGTCAGATCGGCAGCTACTACCTTGATTCCGCCAACTTTGCCGGAACCGATTGGACGGACCTGACTGACGGTGGGGAATCCGCCCTTCACATCCACGACCACGGTGATCTGAATGGGCTGGGAGACGACGACCATCCCCAGTACGCCGCTTTGGCTCAGAACGAAATTGTCAGCGGGGCCTGGAGATTCAGCAACGACGTTATGATCAGCTACGGTTCCGCCATCCGACTCACGGACGCGATCGAAGACTGGGACGCGGTCTATGCTGGTCTGGGCTCCGACACCATCATTGACGCGATGGGAGATATCCAGCTGATCACCCAGACCAGGATCGCCACCACGGCCGGTAATCCGGATGCTCTCCTTCACGTTACCGGCGGAGACGCCTATATTGCCCCCGATTCCGGCTACACCTTCGACAACCCCTCGGTCAACGAGGATCTCTACGTCTTTGGGAACCTGGAGGTGGACGGAACCGTCTACGGAACTGTTTCGGGTGACCTAACGTGTAGCGATTGTCTCACCGGCACCGAGATCGACGAGTCCACTCTGGCGGGTGCAGACGCCGACCTGTTGGACGGTCAGGACGGAACCTACTACCTCGACCTCGACAACGAAACCGGCACCTGCGCCGATTGTCTCACCACCACCGAAATCGACGAGAGCACTTTCACAGGATTAGGCAGTACCAACATCGACGACATCTACCTCTTCAACACCGGCGATACCGCCTCGGGAGACTACAACTTCGATGCCAACACTTTCGTCATCGACTCTGTGGCTGACATTGTGGGTGTCGGAGCAATCCCAGTTACCGAAAGACTGGAAGTGACCGGAAACATTAAGCTCACCACCATCGGTGACCAACTTCTCTTCGTCGATGATGGCTACATCAAATCGTCCGCTGATAATACGATAGAATTACAGTCCGCCGGGACGACCGATTTCAAAATTGCTGACCGGATTCCGCTTAAGATTCAGTACACCGATACTTTCTTCTTCTCGAACGCCAATTTGGAGAAGACGGGGACTGCGACTGTCGCAACCCAATATCCGTCCTACGACCTAATTCTCAAAGGTTCCGGTTGGGACGAAACCTCAGCAGCGGATGCTGATCTGACGGGAACTATTCGCCTCACTGCCGGTTCCGGAGCGACCGGGTCGATACCCTATCGCATTGGTATATTCGACGATACCCCCACCGAATGGGTCACCTTTGATCTCCTCAACCAGCAAGTTGGGATCGGGGATACTACCCCAAGTTACAAATTAGATGTAGATGGGGATATTCGGTCAACCGGACAGCTCATCTCTACCGTTGCCATCGGCACAGCTCCTTTAGCGGTAACTTCCACCACTCTCGTCACCAACCTCAACGCCGACTCCCTTGATGACCAAACCGGAAGCTACTATCTCGACTGGACCAATTTCACCAACACTCCCACCGTTCTTTCTTCCCTCGATGGGGTTTCCAACGATGAAGGAGATATCGACCTGGTTGAGGGTGCCAACATCACCATTACTCCCAGTGATCTTGCCAATACGATTACCTTCGACGTCGCCGGCGGTTCGGGGTCGAGTTTGGATGCCGACCTGCTGGACGGTCAGGACGGGAGCTACTACCTCGACCTGGACAACGAAACCGGCACCTGCGCCGATTGTCTGACCGGTGCGGAGATCGACGAATCTTCTCTCGCCGGTGTGGACGCTGATCTGCTGGAGGGCCAAGCCGGCAGTTTTTACCTGGACGACTTTGACGATGTCTACGCCAATTCCATCACCGCCGTCAATTTCGATATGGAGATCGATAACGCCAACGGCCTGACCTTCGACATGACCACCACCGGAGACTTCATCATTCGGGATGCCGGCAACAACCTGTTCACATTTGGAGACAACTCGATCATCGATATCCGGCCCGCCAACGTTGCCACTACGGCCGGAAGGGTAATGATCGATGGGGCGGTCGTTGATTCCACTACCGACCTTGGTCTCCTTGATATCAACATGGACAGCCTCACAACTACCGCAAGCGGAATAAACTTGGACTTTCAAGTTCTAGCCGCCGCCGCTAATTTGACGATGTACGGCCAACGAGTTGACTTGACTGTTGACTCCGATGCCACCTACTCTCATACCGCCTACGGCCAGTACGTTGCGGTGGACCTCGACGATGCCTCCTCCACCGCCTACGGTCTTTACGTCGATGCGGATGCGGATGCGGATGGGGTAGGGACGGAACTGGCCTTCGGTTTCGAAACCGGCGATTCTTCAACCACCACCGAGATCGAAGTGGGCCGGATGATCAGGAATACTTCCGGCACGGCCGCCGCCGGGATTGGTGCCTACTCCAGCACCTATATTGAAGACGCCGCCGGTGCTCTTTTTGAGGCCGGGAGAGTCGGATTCCGTGCTAGTAATGTCACTAGCGGGGCGTCGTCCGCCGCGGCTTTCATGGTCTACACCGAACGTGAGACATTCACTAACATGATCCCAGCCTTCACCGCCTATGTCACCGGTGCCGACCGCCTTCTCTGCATGAACGGGACCGACGGCGCGGTTTCCGGCTGGGACTGCTTCGGGATGACGATCGGTTCCGCCAATGCTGTTACTCTGAACTTTGACGGGACAGGCAGATTAAAATTCGATTACAGTAGCGGCAGCGCCCAAGTTGCAATTTTCACCCCTAACACGGCGGATGACTTGCTGCTTAAAACTCTAGGGTCCCAGGAGATCTCCTTCGATACCTCCAACAACGGCACGGATATGTACATCGCTTCCGGGGGAGGTATCGGCATGGGAACAATCGGTCCGGATAGGAAACTGGACGTTTTGGACGCTACCAATCCCCAACTCCGCCTGACCGACACGGACGGCACGGACTACGTAGATTTTCAGGCGGATGAGAATGGCGCTCTCACGATTACTACCGCCGGCGGCGATACCTCGATCGTCAACGTCACCGGTTCGGTTTACGCCAGCAAGGCCAACACCACCCGCTACTCCTATTTCGGTGATGAGTTCACCAAAAGAGCGCTCACCGGGGGCGCCGATTCCGGTACCACATTCTATGTGACTGCTGACAGTGCACCCAGCATTGATCTGGGTGACACAGGAGCCTGGGGATTTGATGAGAACACCAGTGGATATGCCTTTGTCACCGACGATCTCATAAACGGACTCATTGCCGTAACGGTCGATGACAACGTCGCCGCCGGTTCGCACGGAGCGATGATCTATGTCGCCGATGCCGCCACTCTCAACAACGCCGACCTGCAGTGGAAGGTGGCCAACAAACCCATCTACGTTGGTAAATTTATGAAGGCCACCACAAATGTCAGTGCGGACCACTGTTTCTTCGCCGGTCTGTCGAGCCAGACCACCGCCAATTCGGGAGCGGACTGCACGACGGGGGCCTCAAACAGCCTGATTGGCTTCCAGAACACCACCGCCACCCTTCAGGCCGTCGTGGGGGACGCTTCCGCCGAAACCGTCCTCACCTGCTCGGGAGCAACCATCGTCGTCAACCAGAGTTTCTGGGTCCGGTTTGAGGTCTTCTCGTCCGCCTCGGTGAAATTCTGGTACGACATGAACGTTGATGACGGTGCGGTGAACGAGAGCTACTGTGGTGAGATTACCACCGGCATCCCCTCGGCGGCGATGGGCGCCGCCATCGCGACGGCATCGAGCGACGCCGCAAATGCGGATGCCTTCTACGGAGACTACGTCCGGATCTGGCAGGATGACCAGCCCTCCAACCAACCCCTATCGATTTTCACGCTGCCGAGTCCAGAGGTACCCAACGAAGTGGCGGTGGATGGGGAAGGGGACGCCGCCGAGATTAATCCGGATGGGTCCACTACAAAGATTGCCCCTCCGGTTGTAGAAGCGGAGGAGGGGATTTTCCAGAAGCTCACCATTGCCGTAGAAGCAATCTTCAAGAAAATTATCGCCGATACCGCCGAGATAGTCTCGGCCTTTGTGAAGGACCTGACGGTGGACCAGCTCACCGTCAGCGATAAGACCTCCGGTCAGGCGATGATTGTCGCTGGAAGTAAACAATTAACAATTAACAATTCACAAGTGACGGAAACTTCTAAAGTCTTCGTCACCTTCCGCGACTCTTACGCTCCGGCCGCCAACTACTGGGTGTCGGATGTGACAGCGGGGGAGAGCTTTACCGTTACGCTAGACCAGCCCACCGAAACCGAATCCCGCTTCGATTACTGGATTGTGAACTGAATATCTGCTCCCCATTGACTATTCAAAATTCAATGCGCTAGAGTGGCATTAGTAGTGAGGGGGGTGAATCAATTTGCCAAAAGTATCTCAAAAACAAGTTAAGGGCGAAGAGCACTTGGTGGGTAGATTTTGGGACGACATCAACGTCGTTTCATCGGCCGAGCGGATGATCTATTTTGAGCATCTGCTGACCCCGACCGAGGTGATGATGCTCGCCAAGAGAGCTGCCATCTTCAAGGATCTCATCAACAAGCGTTCCTACGTCGAGATTTCGGGCGAGTATGGGGTGGGGGTGAACACCATCAGCCGCCTCTCCAACACTTTGCACCAGGCCGATCCGGACTTCATCGTGATCTTGACCAAGCTCGGCGCGAAGGAAGAGAAGAAGAGCTGGTTCTGATTCTTAGTGCAGGCTTATCCCGTATAAGTTTACGGGTGCCTTGGAGGAGATCAAAGTCAGGATGATCACCTGAGCGAGGTCAGTGGAGGAGAGGGCGATTTTCTCCGCGAGCGTTCCCGTGAATATCTCCCGTTTGTTGCTTCCGTCCCGATCCAGAATTGAGACCGTACTATCTTCAATGACGATGAAGTTTTGGGAGTTTGCCATCCAGAAGAGCTTCAGATTTTTGTTCTCGGTTTCGAGGACTTTCCGGTTGGTCTCATCGCCGACAGGAAGGGGGTCGGTGAAGTTTGCCACCCAGAACTGGCGTTTGCCGCCCTCGGTTTTCTCGTAAAGAAACTTTCGTTCGTCGGGGGACCAGACGCTGGTAAGAGCCAGGGCCATATCCTTAAATTCTTCGGTAATTTCCAGGGTTTTGACGGCGTCGGCGCGCTGTTCCTTCACGAGATTCTGCCACTGCGTTCGAAAGGTGGTGACGCTACCAACTTCGGTGGCGGTCGCCCCGATCCTGATTGGGAAGAGATTTCCTTTGCTTCCGGCGACAAGAAGAAGTTGATCCTCATTGGGAGAGAATTCGATTCTGGTGACCTTTGAGAAAGGGAAATCACTGGTTTCCGTGGCGATCTCCTGCGGGCGGATCCTCAAGAATCCCAGGAAAGAGCTATTCAGAGAGAGCAGATAGAGCTTGCCGCCGCTCAGGAAAGCGGCCTTTTCTCCGGAGGCGGAGGCGGTCACCAGTTTCGCTCCGTTTTGGGTGATGGCCGTTAGCGAGGGGGAGCGGGGCGGCAGAAGCGCCGTAATGCTGGTGACTAGCTCCTCCTTGACTTCAACGTCTCTTTCCCAGCTCAGGAACCCCTCTTTTTCGATTTTAAGGTGATAGGTGCCGGGCTGGAGGCTGCCGATGGTGGAGTCGGTTGCTCCGGAGAGCTCGTCGTCCAGGAAAACCTTGGCCCCGTCCGGGACGGACTTGACTAGGATCATTCCGGTCCTGGCAAAACCTCCCTGGCTCAGATCCAATCGGAAACCGGAGGCGTAGAGGATTACTCCACCTGCGATTGCTATCAGGATTGCCATGACTCCAAAGACGGCGAGAGGATTATTGCGCATTGCCTTATTATAGAATAGTGCTGTCCTCACTGGCGTTCGGTTGCAAATCGCGTTCGCGGTTGGCTGTCCTCGATTAAATAGATGATCAATTTTCTACTCCCACTCCTAATCTTTTCGACGATTTTTGAGCGTTTGAATATTTTTATTCCCTCGCTGGATTTTTCTCTGAAGATTTCCCTGATTCTCCTGCCGATTACCGGACTGGTGCTCCTTCTCAAGAAACGCTTAACTCCCAACCCGACCTTTCTCTTCCCGGCCCTGGCGGCGGTGGTTTCCACGGAGATCCTGTCGATTGCTCTCTCTTTCGACCGGTTCCAGAGCTTTCAGGTCGTGATTCTCCATCTGCTGATGATCGGCCTTTTCTACCTAATTATATGGAGCGGGCGAAGTGAGGGGGGCTTGGTGCGGCTGGTTTGGGCGTGGGGAATCGGCGCCGCCACCGTGGCTCTGCTCGGTATCTGGCAGTTTTTTCACTACGCTCTGGGGGGAGACCCGACCCTGTTCTTTGAGCGGTGGTTTTCGGCGAAAACTCTTCCGGCCGACACCTTTCTCCAGTCTCTTTACGGCCTGATAAGCTGGCGAGCCCGTTGGGATATCGGGATGTTGGACCACTTCCTGCGACCGCCTTCGACCTTTATCGATGTCACCACGGGGGCTTCTTTCGTGGGGATTTTCCTGATCCTGGGTTTGGGCTGGTTCCTGAGCTGGAAGAGAGAGGACCTGCGGCGGGTGCTGATGGGGGTTCTGCTGGCCGTTTCTTCCCTCTACTTCCTGATGGCGGTCTCTCGGAGCGCTGCCCTGGGATTGCTCGTCGGGATGGGGCTTTTCGCCTACCTCTATCTGAAGGAACTGATAAATCCGTGGTTTCTCAAGGCCGCGATTGCTACCGCCGCAACCGCGGTCTTGGGGTTGGGGTTTTTTTTCACCACCACTAATCGCTTGGGATCGACCCTGAACCGCTTGATCTACGTCCAGGACGCCTGGCAGATGTTTATCAAGAACCCGTTGTTTGGAGTGGGGGTCGGCAACTTCGAACCCTACTGTCGCACCGTTCTAAACCCCGGGAGTCCGGCCTGCTATTCGCATTCCATCTTTCTCACGTGGTTGGGTGAGATGGGGATCGTTGGCCTGGCGGCCAACCTTTTTCTGGTGGCAACTTTAATTTACTTTCTTTATCGTCTTTTCGATAGACTGAAGCGCGAAAATGTTTGGAAATGGCGCATTGCGGGGTTGCTCGCGGCTTATGTCGCCCTGCTCTTCGCCAACATCTTTCACGCCCACTATGGCTTGGAGTTTACGTGGGTGTTGACGGGCTTGGCGGTTAGCGGCTATTACCTTGCGAAGCGGTCGAGTGAGTTAAACCCGGAGGGTTTAGAATCCCCAACCCTTCGGGTTGATGTGCTGGGTATCAAAGTCCACAATGTCACGATGGCTGAAGCCGTGGAACGAGTTAAAGGATTTTTTGCGTCCGGCCGGCAGGCCTACGTTGTTACTTCCAACTCCGAAATGGTCATCGCCGGACGCCGGGATAAAGAATTTACTCAAATATTGAATCAGGCTGATCTGGCAGTCCCCGATACGGTCGGTTTGGTCTGGGCTTCTCGGATTTGGGGCACACCGCTGAAGGAAAGAGTGGCCGGTACCGACCTCCTTCCCCGGCTCTGTGAAGAAGCTGCGCGCCGGGGCGGACGGGTCTTGCTTTTGGAAGGACCGGAAGGCCTGAGGTCCGCTTCCGCAGCCGCGGAAGAACTTCGCCGCCGGTATCCGAAGATCGATGTTGAGGCTTTGGTGATCGGGGCCGACCAAGACGACCAAGCAGTGGTTGCTATCAGGAACATCAGTCGCGGCCGGGATTTCGATCTTCTCTTTGTGGCTTACGGTCATGGGAAGCAGGAGCGCTGGATTTCCCGCAACTTGAAGAGGATTCCGGTGAAGGTGGCGATGGGAGTCGGGGGAGCGCTCGATTTTATTGCCGGAAAGCAAATTCGGGCGCCGAAAATGATGCGGAGCTTA
>DATDSA010000020.1:0-3015 GCA_035291485.1 Patescibacteria group bacterium
AGAAGATCGGGGTTCGGATCGTCCAAGTTGATGAACACTCTCTCCCCATCGCGCACCGGAACTACTCGCAAAACCCTCAAGAGCTCTCTGACGACGAGTTCGGTGAGAGAGCCGTGCCCAGTTGCATCTTCCCTCACCAAGGAAAGCAGAAGCTCGGACAACCGCCATTTGGGGTTGGGATCGACCAGAAGAAACGGGATGGCGATATCGATGAGAACCTGCATAATATCTCCGGTCGAAACGTGCTCGGGGAGAGTTGCCGTGTAGTCGCCCACCAGTACCCGCAGATCTTCCATCAACTCGCCCTCTTCATTGAAACGGCCCTTGGCGTACAGAATAATCTGGCTCGCCGGATGAACGGCCATGACCGCCCTCCTTTCTCTCCTCTACTGCATTCTAAGCCGACAATCTCCGGGAGTCAATTAAGACCGTTCCGTTTGGCAATTCGGGCGTAGACCCACGCCGAGGGGCGAACTTGACGTTCCATGGTTTCGTAATTCATCTCCACCAAACCAAAGCGCGGTTCAAATCCCTTCGCCCACTCGAAATTGTCCAGCAGGGACCAGTGGAAGTAGCCCCGCACATCCGCCCCCTCCCGAAGCGCGCGCCAAATGGCGGAGAGATGGTCGGCGATGAAATCGGCTCGCTGATCGTCATCGGCATCGGCAATCCCGTTCTCCGTCACAAACACCGGCAATCCTAGACCTCGGAGGTCTAGAAGAATATCGTAGAGGCCCTGGGGAAAAATCGCCCACCCCAGGTCACTCTTGGGTAAATTTATTACTCCTCCAAAGGGGCGGTAGTAATTGACGCCAATGAAGTCCTGTTTTCCCGCCCAATTAACGCTCCGCCGGTCCAGGTGGAGAAAAATCCGATTGGTTCCCGGCAACTTGAGCGGGGTGAGGGCGTGCGCCAGGCCCACCCGCGCGTTCGGTTGGATGCCGTGGATGATGAGATAGGCCAGCTGATGCGCCCGCAGCAGATGCTTCAGGACCACCGCGGCGGAGAGCGGGTCGTGCTTCCCCGGCAACCAGTGCCCCCAGAGATAGCCCTCGGCAGCGGCGACCGTGGGTTCGTTAATTGTGATCCAGAAATCGCAGAGGTCCGCCAACTTGGTCACCAGGTAGCGCACGTATGAGGCGAAATAGCTCGCGGTGGCGGGATTTTCCCATCCCCCGCGTTTGAAGACCCAGAGCGGGTTAGTGAAGTGATGGAGGGTCACCAAGGGCGTAATTCCCCGCTTTTTTAGAGCCATTAAAACCTGCCGATAGTGTCCCACCTCTCGCTCGTTAAAACGGCCTTTCTCAGGTTCAATTCTCGCCCACTCGATCGAGAACCGGTGCGCATTCTGGTTCAGGGACTGGGCAAGGTCGAAGTCTTCTTCAAAGCGCCGATAGTGGTCGCAGGCAGCCCCGGCTTTGGGAGAGAAAAGCGCCTCCCAATCGGAATTCGAATTTCCCCCCTCGACTTGATAGGCCGAAGTTGCGGAGCCCCAGAGAAATCCTTTCGGGAATTTATTTCCTGCCATTGGACTCAATCGGTCGAGAAAAGAGAAACTTCCTGTCCGGTAACCTCATCGGTGAAAGAAATCTGATATTTGTCTTTCCCCATGGTGCCGGAGAAAGTGGTTTGATCGAATTGGAATGAAGCGGGAAGATATTTCCCGTCTACCAAGAGTCCCACCGCCGCCGTAACGGCATCCGCGGTCGGATACTTATCGTCGTGGTCGAGAGCGTAAAGTTCGGTCGCCCACATCAGCGCGAAGGCCGCCAATCTTCTCGAACCAAAGGAAACCTCCCCCAACTTACTTTCCCGGTAAAGATTTGCCGCCAGGAGAGCGTTGACGTGAGCATCCAACTCTCCCTGGAAAAGAGGACGGTTGATCGGTTCCAAATCGACCGTCATACCAAAATCACGCTCGCTGATGGCGGCAACTTCCCCGGCGAGCCGCTCCGCCTTAGCATAATCACCGCTGGTATAGGCCGCATACATCTCGTAAATCTTGCCGTAAAGGCCTCTGTAATTCACCAACGCTTTATAAAACGAGAGATAGTTATCCTTTATTGAGTCTTCATTCGGAAATTTGTAACCGGTGGTGTATTTCTTGAAGGGGGCTAGGGCCGTCATCATCGCCGCGGATGGGAGAACACTTCCGTAGGTTTTCAGAAAACCGAAGTAGTTGAGCGTGTCGGTTTGAAGGGCAAACGTCGCCGGGGAAAGAAGAGCGTCCACTTCAATTACATTCGCGTTCGCCGTTTTGGCCCGAGCAGCGGCCTCCGAAATAGAGACAACCAGATCAAGAAACTTCTTCTCATCTCCCCAGAGCCAGAGGTAGCGGCGGCGGTCCAAAAATTGGTTTATCTCGGCAATTTTTTCATCAATCAGCGGCAAATACTCGTCCTCAATCTTTTCGTAAATTTCATCATGGATCTCCTCCGTCCTGGTCAAATGCTTCTTGTTATTCGCAAGGTTACCCGTTTCCTTAAAAACGATGGCGTCAAACTCTTCTTTAAATTCCTTCTCGAGCTCGTCGGTCGCCAAAATAACGGACATTTCCTTCTGACTAAGATTCTCGATGCTCTGGGCGAATCGTTCGAATTCCCGGTGACTCCACCACCTAAAACCGCCCACTCCTAACCCCAAAATGAGGATAAAAATAAGTCCTCCCAAAAGGAGGAATTTCTTGCGAGCGGAAACGCCTTTAATTATTGCCGACAGACTCATTCGTA
Source organism: Patescibacteria group bacterium (assembly GCA_035291485.1). GTDB lineage: Bacteria > Patescibacteriota > WWE3 > 9FT-COMBO-53-11 > 9FT-COMBO-53-11 > 9FT-COMBO-53-11. The sequence goes on from DATDSA010000020.1 coordinate 2,730, forward strand.
TACACGGTAGCAGGTCACTGGGCCCTACCGCAACCAGAGCACTTTTGCTTCATCAACAAAATCGGAAACCCCAAACTTTTCCCGGGCGTAGAACCACCACTCCGCCCCCCAGAGGTAGAAACGGTCGAAACCGGTGGAACGGGCAAAGGCGATGTTGGAACGAAACTGATCGGGAGAAAAACTGACGTATTGTTCCTCCTTCGACATTTCGATCAGCGGTTTTGTCCCCCAGGGTTCCGCCTGCAGCTCACTCACGAAAACGGTCTTGAGGCGACCGATCTTTTGA